>JAGVEP010000121.1 GCA_020058145.1 Phycisphaerae bacterium
GAGTCGCCTCCCCCGGTAGGAGCTATGCCGTTCCGGCATAGCTCCTACCGGGTTGCTGGACTCTCATAACACCTGGATCAGATTTTGGGGAGCAGGCCAGTGTTTGGCGGAAGTAGGTGGCAGTCCCGAATGGCATCAAGATAGTCATAACTGCTTTTCAGGAAATAAGTTACCGACGGCTGTGCAGATGCGTTCCGGAGAAGGGTGGCAGGTGGACAGTCGAGCCTGTGCCCGTTCCTCCCGTTCGGTACGGCGGCTCCACTCGTGGCCAGTGCGTTGCGTCGTTCGCGTCTGTGATTGCAACTCCATTCCTGACAAATGGTTATCGCTTATCTAAATGCCATTCGTGGCAGTCACTATCTAATCCAGGGCTAAGTACGAACAGGGAGACCGCATGAAACGACCGCACATTCTCCTGGCCGCCGTGATCATGCTCATTCTGCCCGGTTGCGCGCTAATTAACAAGCGGATGAGCAGTTGGGAGGGCCACCACTACTCGGAACTGATCAGGTCATGGGGCGCTCCGTCGCGAGTTGTCGATGATGGCGCCGGAGGCAAGGTCATCGTGTACGAGGAGTACGTGGACCTCGGCACAAGCGGGCGCGTGGACCAGTGGGGGAATTTCCACGCCCAGAACAACGGATACACGAGAAAGCGTGAGTTCTTTGCCGATCGGGATGGCATCATCCGAAGGTGGCAGTGGCACGGTCTCTGATGCCTCCCGGTCGTGTATACCTTCGCCAGCGACCGGCGTTCCGGCAGTTGGCGCCGAGCTTGGCGTTCGTCCGAATGGACGGAAGCTCCCAACGGTCAGCTACCGGGTTCCGGGCGGTTTCCAGATGACCGTTCCATCCTCGTCGAAGATACTCAGCACCGGCCCGTCCTTTCTCGCGCCCAGCCCAACCCGGGCCTTTCCATTCTCGTCTACGAGACCCAGCGCCGACAAGTCCTTGAGCGCGACCAGTTCAACCCGGGACTTGCCATTCTCGTCGTGAAACTTCAACCTCGGCCCGTCCTTGAGAGCGAACAGCCCAACCCGGTCCTTGCCATTCTCGTCAGAGAGACCCAGCCCCGCTCCGTCCTTGACAGTGAACAGCCCAACCCGGATCCTGTCATTCTCGTCTGAAAGATGCAGCCCCGGCCCGTCCTTGAGCACGTTCAGCGAAACCCGGATCACCTTGCTCTCGTCGAGGAGACTCAGCTCCGGCCCGTCCTTGAGCGCGTTCAGCTGCGCCCGGGTCCTGCCATTCTCGTCTGCGAGACGCAGCCCCAGCCCATCCTTGAACGCGAACAACTGCGCCCGGGGCGTGCCATTCTCGTCAGAGAGACCCAGCGCCGCCCCGTCCTTGTTAACGAACAGCCCAACCCGCATCCTGTCATTCTCGTCTTTAAGATGCAGCCCCGGCCCATCCTTGATCGCGGACAGCACAGCCCGGTCCTTACCATTCTCGTCCTGAAGACTTAGCGACGGCCCGTCCTTGAACGCGTGCAGCCCAACCCGGACCTTGTCATTCTCGTCGAGGAGACTCAGCAACGGCCCGTCCTTGAGCGTGTCCAACCCAATCCGGTGCTTGCCATTCTCGTCGAGAAGCTTCAGCGACGACTTGTCCTTGAATGCGTCCAACCGAATCCGGTCCTTGCCATTCTCGTCCTGAAGATTTAGCGACGACCCGTCCTTGAGCGCGAACAGCCCAACCCCGGTCTTGTCATTCTCGTCATGGAGAGCTAGCGACGTCCCGTTCCCTCGCGCGAACAGCGAAGCCCGGAGATTGTCATTTTCATCGGAGAGACACAGTCCCTGCCCGCCATTGCGCGAGTCCAGCCTAACCCGGAGCTTGCCATTCTCGTCGGAGAAGTTCATCGCCGGCCCGTCCTTGTCCGCGCCCAGCCCAATGCGGGGCTTGGCGTTCTCGTCGAAGAGCCTCAGTTCCGACCCGTTCTTGAGGGCGACCAACGCAACCCGGTCCTTGCCATTCTCGTCGGAGAAACTCAGCCCGACCCCGTCTTTCTCCGTGCCCAGCACAACCCGGGGCTTTCCATCCATGTCGCGGAGGCGCAGCTCCGCCCCATCCTCTGACCCCCCCAGCGAGGCCAGGGTCTCGCCCTTATCGTTCACTACGATGAAAGACTTGGCACGGATCTCATTGCTCGGCGTGGGTGCGGTCGCGGTCCCTTGCGCATTGGCCTCGTAGCGCACCAGCGGGATCGCAAACACACAAGCCCCCGCGGTGAGAAACAAGGCGACCAGCAGCCTGCTGCTGCGACGTCTCTCACTGACCAGTGCGGCCTCCAGCCTCTCCAATCGCTCTTCGATCGTTATTGCGGCGCTCTCCTATGAGTTACCAAAGACGCGTTTTGTGACTCAAGCCAACCTCTGCCCGTGTGTTCAGTATACCGCGAACCGCCCACCTCGCCCGGAGGGCGCACGCTGGTTGCCAGGGGCTTCGAGCCCCTGGAATCCGGAGCCACCCTCCTCCATCTTCCGCCCGGAGGGCGGTCGAGCCGGGCGAGTCAGATTTCGTCCGCCCTTCGGGCGGAGGAGAAGATTTGCGGGCAGGCTTCACCACCCAGGGCCTGAAGTCCCTGGCAACCATCGCGCGCCCCCCGGGCGCTTCTCGCGAAAACCAATTCCGCCCCTGCGTGCCTTCGTGCCCCCGTGCCTTCTCTGAACCCTTCGTGCCTGCGTGCCTCCGTGCCTTCGTGCCTTGTCTTCCATTTCCCTGTGGTTAACTCCCAAAATCCGCCCAACTCCAACATCCGCCGACCAACCCCGCGCTCCTCCTTGCCCCGCACCCCCAGCGCATCAACAGTCCTTCATAGCGCGCCGGACCCGCGTGGCCAGCCCACGCAAAGCCCCGCCGCGCGCCGGCGAATTCGATGAAGAGGCTCAACCAAATGACCAAGATGCCCAAGCCGACGACCAAGATGCTCAAACAGGTGACCAAGGTGATCAACCGTCGCACAAAAAACCAGCCTGCTGGTAGCCGGCCAGGCCCTCGTCCGCAAAGGTGTTCAAGTTCCCGCTTCGTGGAGCGATAATAACCTTGCGCCTCGCTCCTCCGCCCAAGGTGACCAAAGGGGGGGGGGTGCGCGCATGATCACCTTGGTCACCTTGGTCCCCCGGCGCGTCATCGACGAATTTATCGGGCACGTACGCCGGGTTCGCGCCCTTCAGCGCTTGCCTCTCGCACCCTTCCGTCGCGAAATCGCGCACAGCGATTTATCGCACGCGGTAGCCCAGTACAACCGGCACGCCGCCAGGCAAGATCTGCGGCGGAGGAGTCACGGTCACCGCGAGTTGCAGCGAGTTGGGGTTATCCTCCAGCGGCTTCGCCTGGACGGCGATTTGCTGCTCTTCCGGCGCGACGTCGGCCACCGTCAGCCAATCGCGAACATGGGTCAGCACGAATGCGGCGAGCTTCTCGTCCGACAGGCCGGTCAGGTGCGGCTTGAGTTCCAGCAGCAGGGTCGAAAGACGGCTGGCGAAAAGCTGGTAGGGCAGGCTCACTTCGAGCAGCGCGAGACCTTCGGCCCGGGTCGGCCGGGCGGCACTGAAGCCGCCGCACACGCAAGCGTCGGTCTGATTGGGCGGGCACAGCACGGCATTCAGGCCGACCATCGCCATTTCCTGGCCCTTTTCGAGCGGCATGACCGTGTCGGCGGGGCCGAGCTGTTTCTCGCCTTTCTTGCCGCCGCGGGCGACGGGGAAGCCTTCGAGCCGGCCCACGATGCCCGTTGGCCAGCCCACGTCGGCCATGCCGTGCGCAATCGTGCAGGCGGCGGCGACCGCCCCATTGGTCCAGAGCGAGTCTTTCTCGGCGATGCACTCTTCGCGATATTGAAACGCCAGATCGTCGCCCGCAGTGGCGGCGTACGGCGCACGGAGCAGGCAGCGCCCGAAGACCAGGCCCAGCGCGCGTGCGTACGGCTGTTCGCGGAGCGTTTTCCATTTGGCGAATTGCCACTGATCAAACATGCTCACCAGCGGCGGCAGGGACGGCACCTGCCAGGCGTGCTTGAGACCAAAGAACTCGGCCGACGCGCCGGCGAGAGCGACCACCGGCAGGCTGGCCGCGTGCTGGGCGAGTTCGTCCAGGACCTCGATTTCGGGCGCCGTGTTGCCAAAGCTCTCGTGTACCACGATCAGGTCGGGGGCGTCGGCCCCGGCGTCAAACACGGGGTCTACAACCAAGGCCACGAGGCGCTGCGTGAGCTCGTCACGGCGTGCGTGCAGCACCGCGAGACGCACACCCTTGCGAAAGTCGAAACGGGAGACCAGCAGAGCGAGGCTCCGCCAGCCGCTCTCGACGCGCTGCAACGGCGCGGCGTGCAGGACGGCGTTCAGCCAGGCCGTGAGTCGCTGGTCGATTTGGGTGAGGGTTCGCCGCAGGGCGGAGGATTCCTCGGCTGGGATTTGCAGCGCGCCGCCGCCGGCCGCCGCGGCGACGACTGCACCGAGTGGCGATTTTCGCGGCGGTGCGGGGGGACCGCCGGGCTGTTCGCCCAGGTCGAGTTGGCCGAGCACGTCGTCCACGACACTGTCGGGTGGCGGTGCGGCACTCGGTGTCCAATGGGTCGAGTCGACGACCCACTTGAGTTGTGGATCAACTGCGGCGAGCTTCTGCAGCGCTGCCACGAATTGTGCCGCGGAGAGCTTCCCGCGCAGGCGTGCCACGATTTGCTCGCGGGCGTCGAGGACGCCGCGCAGACTGGGAATCTGCTGGAGCATGGCCGGCGGCGTGAAGTCCTTCAGCGTGCGGAACGACAGCTCGAGTGCGGTGAGCGCGTTTGTCGGACTGAGCGGGTCGGCCAACTTGAGCGCAACGGTCGGTTGCGCTTCAGCGAGCAGCGCATCAAAGTTCTCGGGTGTCACGTCGACGACGCGCTCCGTGAGCGGCCCCCGGAGGCGGCCATCTTCGTCGCCGGCGAGGTCGGTGATCAGCAGGATGCGGTAGGGGCGGTCCGTCGTGACCTTCAGGCCGTCGGGGTACCGGTCCACTACGTCCAGATCGGGCGGGAGGGGTTCGTCGGTCATGGTCTGCTCTCCAGAAAGCGCTCCGCTCTCAGCCGGGAGCGTGCCGCCCGCGGCTGACCGCGGGCATGGGCTGCGGCGTTCGCGCGCGGTGGCCTGCGAAAGCCGTGAAAGTGCGTTGACGACACAGAGCCGCGTCGCGGTCAGCTTAGGCCAACCGGCGGACGCCAATCAACCAGCCGGTTACGCTCACTACCGCCCTTTTCGGCGGAAGCGGCGGATCCACTCGTTGATTTGGGCGCGGATCTCGTACTCGCTCGTCTGGCAGCCGCCGCCGAGCAGGGCGCGGTCGACGATGCCGGACGCGATGCGGGCCTCGGGCCCGGCGCCCAGGCCGGCGAGGGCGAAATGGTCGTCGAGCGTCCCGCCGCCCACGCGGGCGAGTGCGGTCATGCACTCCACGATCGTGCCGCAATCGTGCGGGTTGTAGTGCCAGCGCCGGATGAGATAGTTCTTCACCTTGGCTTCAACGATGGAATCCATAACAGGCTCCTTCAGCACAATATCGAATCAGCGTAACGTACCATACGCCGGTGCAACGGCCCGGGTCATCGCCAAGGACAGCAGCCGTGCGGCACTCATCTCCGCGTCTCCCGTGCGGCGGCCGCCGGCTCCAGCACGCGGGTCGCGAGTCCGTTGGTCGTCCAGCGGTACGCGATGATCGCTCGTCCGTCGCGCGCCGCGGTGTAGAAGCACTGCGCCGGGCCGAAAAACTGGTGGGCCTCGTTCCGCGTGCAGACCGGCAGGAACGCCCGCAGGACACGTGGATCGTAGAACCGGAAGCGGTACTTGCGCCCGGCTTCGTCCTTCACCAGCAGAAACTGCCGCAGGTGCTTGTGCAGCGCCTCGAACGGCACCGGCGCTTGCAGCAAGATTCCGAGGTTCTCGCCCCAGTGCTCGAACAGCCATTGCCCAAACGAACCGTCGGGCGCAAACGTCGCCAGGTGCGGGGCGACGTGGTCGAGCTGCACCCCGAGCTGGCCGGCGTATAGCGACTGCACGGACAGGCCGGCCGTGCGGGCCCGCCGCGCCACCGACGCCTCCTGGGCCGCATCCAGCACGGCGTACCACGGCAGCGCCGCAACGGCGTTCCGCACCAGGGCGGTGCGCAAGTCGCTCACGTTCTGCTCGGTGGTCGTCATCACTGCCTGCAACTCCGTGGCCCGCGCCTACTTCTTGAGCTCCAGCGACATCTTGTCCGTCACGTGGTCGCTCATGGCAACGAGAATCCAATACCGTCCGGGTTGCTCGGGCAGCCCGAGGTGTTTGCGCAAATCCAGATTGAAGTACGCGCCTTGGCGCACGGACGGGCTCATCGGCGGCACCTTCTCGGGTCGGACCACGTCGGCCGCGGCGTAGTCTCGCGCCGACTTGACCCAGATCAGCGGTTGGTCGCGACCCAACGCGAGCACCAGAATCCAGGGCCAGGGATCGTCGTGGCACTTCTGGATGAACGGCCCGTCGATCAGGTACGCGCCGTACAACGCCACCGGCTCGCCGGCGGCATAGGTCGGTTTGGCCAGTTTGGCGGCCACGCCCACCTTGTCCAGCTTCGGCGAGTCGGCGTGTTCCTCGTAGTTCGGCAGCTCCATGCTCATCACCTCATCCGGATTCTCTGCTCCGGTCATTCCGAAAACCGATCGCCATCAACTGCGCGGAAAGCGCCAGCGGGGCTGTAGTGCCGCCGCCGTCAAGTCCACTCCGCGGAGCGTGTCACCGCAGCCGGCGGGGTGGAACTCCACACGAGCCGGCGTGTTTTCATACCACATGTGGCACGTGTTCGTCGTGCAGTGGCGCGTGTGGGCCGCGTCATGCCAGGCCGCCGATGCCGGCACGAGCCCCAGCGCGTGCCCGGGCTCGTGCAGGGCCGTGCCCACGATTCGCCTATCCGCGGTCTCCACGGTCATCATGTCTTCGAACACGCCGCGGCAGATCAGCAGGTGCAGCGAATTGCTGCCGCCCCAGCCCGTGGCCCGGAACGCCTTCCGATAGCGGATTTTTACGTTGACAGGTTGGGCAGCCGTTGGCGCGACCGTCGCGCCGCTGAAATCAAATCTCACGGGCCGCGTCCCACGCGCGCCGACCGGCCGTACCTTGCCCGCCGCGAAATCGCGCCACGTCGCCCCGTCCTGATACTGGGCAGACAACAACCAACTGTCGTCGCCAGCGAAATCGTGGGGGAAGATCGTGAACGTCGACACGCCAGTCGTCGTGATCGCCTCCGCCTCATCCAACGGCTGCGGCCCGTACGTGCCGCTGCCCGGACACGCGCTGTCGATCACGGCCAGGTGCAGCTTCTGCGGAACGCGGACGTCGGAAGTGCGGTCGTCGTCCTCGGCCCACTGGAAACCGGCCTCGGGCGTCTCGAAATTCCGCACATGGGGACCCCTAGTCCGCACCCCCGTATCCTCAAGCTGGATGAACACGTCGGCCATGCCCGCGCGCACCGCGGTCAGGATTGCTGGCTTCATCTCGTACACGCCCCCGCCACTCGGCCGCTCCATCTCAACCACGTCGAAGAACAGCATCCGCCAGACGGTAAACCAGCCCGAGTACGTCGATGGGGGGTTGCCAGCGGTCAGGCTGGCACCGACGCGGAAGCGATCGCCGCCGAACGTGCTGAGCGTCAGGCGCGTGCGCGCCACACCGTGCACGTCGGTCACGTCCGACGCCGGCGTGAGCGAAGCCTTCTGGTCCGCCGGCAGGTTTCGCCGGTTGTTGGGGTCTGCATCGGGCGCCCCCGCCAGGCGGTCCCCGTTACCGTCGGGATCGAGCGTGAAGTGGACGCGCACGCCTTCAGTCGGGGGATCGACGGTCGCCGTAATCTCGATCTGCCGCCCGAAGTGTGACGCGTTGTTCCCCTGGGCCATGTTGACGAATTGCCGGTAGCCCGGCGCCGCCGGCGCCACGCGCACGCCGCGGACCGGCGACAAATGCACTTCGGCGACGGTACGCGGCTTGCGCACCGTGGCCTGCGCCTCCACACGCCTGGGACTGTAGCCCGTCTTGCTGGCCACGATCTGATACGCGCCGGGCGGCCGCAGCCCGAAGTCATAGCGCCCGTTCGCGGCCGAGAGCGGCCCGGCACCGTTGGCGCTGACCGTGGCGCCATCAATCGGCTGGCCGTCCGGCGTTCTGACCTGGACGATTAATTGCCCCTGATCGCACTCGACGGCGCCCGACCCGACGCACCCGTTGCCGAGCGGTCTTCCACCGGTCGTCGTGACCCGCTCGGCCTGCCGCCGTTCCTCCTCGCGCTGCTGCGCTTCCTGGGCGCCCCGGACCTCCTCGGACGACTCGCCGGGCACGACCCGGTACCAGAGCGTGTAGTCAAATGACGAGTCGTCGGTCATCTGGCGACGTTGCTCCGCGGTTGAGGCTCCGGCTTGCGTGACGGTGAACTCGCCGAGTTGCGCGTTCAGGCCGGTGGTCTCGTTGACCTGAACGACCACGCTGTGGTTGAAGCGGATCTCGCGATTGATGGCCCGCGTCTGCCCGGCGTCCATGTCGCCCACATTGACGCGATTCGCGACCCCGTTAACCCAGGCCACGATCTCGACGGTGTCGGAGCCGAGGACCGATTCCCGATCCGAGCACTGCAACCGCACGAGGAGCAACGACGCCATTCTGCGACCTCAATGCACCTTTCCAAGAAACCTCAGTCAGCGCGGCGGCGGCGCACTAGCGCGCCGCTTTGTTCTCGTCCGCCACCAAGTACGGGGCCGCGGGGCCGCTCGGTGTAGAAGGCGTTGCCCGTCCCGGCCTGAACACGCCTTTCGTGATCGCGGTGTAGCGAATCTGGCGCAGCCGGGTCTCCGCCAACACCCACGATTCCGCCAGGACGGGACGGATCCACGCCGTCGATCGGGCGGAATCAAAGTCGGGGTCGATGGCGAACATGAAGCGCACGAACTCGCCAACATCCACCTCCACATCGATTCCGTACTGCTGTGCACGTTCCACCGCGGTACGAATCCGCGCGCGCAGCCCGGCCTCACCCAGCAGCTCGCACTCCTGCGGGTACTCGGCGCGCATCTGCGCCGCTAGGCGGTCCTCGAAGCTCTCGCGGGCCGCACGGCTGAATGCCTCCATATGCTCGTGACGCAATACAAACATCGGCGCGACCTCAGATCTCCTCCGGCGATGTCGCCCCCGCACCCGCCGCGCCTTGGCGGCCAGGCGTACTCGACGTCTCATAGCGGTTTGGCCGGCCGCCGGTCGTCTCGGCGTCGTCCGCCGCCCGGCCCTGCTGGCGCTGGCAAACTTCGCACACGGCCGCGCCACTCGCGGCGGCCGCCAGGTTTTGGAGAGCGACCATCAGCGCAGCAATCGCGGACGCCGCCATGGGCGGTCCGGCCTCCGCGGGGCTCTCGGACGCGGAGGCAGATTCGCCACCGCCACCGCCGCCCCCGCCGCCGCCGCCGCCGGCGTCGCCGATCATCACCGTCGGGTCGCCGAGAGTAATCACGCCCCCATGCATAGTCGGATCCCCCAGCCGCGCCGCGGACATGTGCCCGATTAGCACCGTCATCGAGCCCTTCGCAATCGAGTCCGGCGGACCGACACAGGTACACATATCCCCCATGCGCGCCGCCGGCATGAAGCCGATCAGCACGGTCGGGCAGCCCGGCGGCAGGACCGGGCCGCCGACGTGCGGGACGACGCCCGTCACCATCGGGCAGGTGTGCATGTCAGCAACTCGTGCGGCAGGAGGCATCTGCTACTCGCTCGTATGCGGCGCAACGGCGCCGTGCAGGACGGCTTCAGTGCGCGGTGGCCAGCTTCGGGCGGCTCGAGACGGTCCACTGACCGGTCGCGCCGGCTACAGTCCCTTCCGTCGGTGACGGCGCACCCAGTCGTTGATTTGGGCGCGGATCTCGTACTCGCTCGTCTGGCAGCCGCCGCCGAGCAGGGCGCGGTCGACGATCGTGGACGCGACGCGCGCCTCCGGCCCGGCACCGAGCCCGGCGAAGGCGAATTCGTCCGTCAGCTCGCTGCCGCCGACACGCGCCAGAGCGGTCATGCACTCCAGGATCGTGCCGCAATCAAACGGGCTGTAGTGCCAACGGCTGATCAGATAGTCTTTAACCTTGGCTTCGACAATCGAATTCATCTCATACTCCTTGTTGGTTCAAATCACCATCAGCTCGTCGCATACCGTGCGCGAGCGGCTGACTTTGCGCGTTGCCGTGGGGAATGGGCGGCGTGCCCGGGGTCTGCATCGGGCAGGTGTGCATGTCGCCAACGCGTGCGGCGGGGGGCATGATCGGCGTCCTTTATCGTTGAAGAGCGGGCTTCCTACGCCCGGGAAATCTGTTGACGGCACGGCTCACGAAGCAGGTACGTGTCTAGCGATCTACGCCAGCCGGCGTGCCCCGCAGAACCCCGGACGCCCAGTCCGGGGCCCCACGCGCGAGTGGGCCCCCCCCACTAGCGTGGGGGGTTCTGGTCGGGCCACCGCTAAACACGTACCAGAGCAGTGGCACACAAGCGTTCAAGCAACTCCTTCGCGTTGCGTCTCCGAGAACAGGTTCTGCGGCCAGTTCTTGGCCGAGCCGAGGAACTTCTTCTCCTCGTCCGTCGGCTCGCCGCCGAAGTAGCGGATCGCGTCGTGGGCTCGGCCCTTGGCGTCGCGCAGGTACCGGGTGACGAACTCTTCGTCCCCCTCGTCGAACTTGACCCGCTGGAGTTCGGCCAGGGCGGAGTGCAGACCGGCCACCACGGGCTTGGGCCCGCCCCGGTCCGCCTGATCCAGCAGGGCATAGCCCGCCCACTCCTGAGCATACACGCTGTGCTCGGTGAGCCCCAGGTAGACGGCCCCGATGCGATAGGCCCGGCTCTCGGGCTGGGGCAGCTTCAGCATGGCCTCCTTGGCCGCCTTGGCCGCCAACACCTGGGGCAGCTTCTGGTGGGCCAGGGCGAAGAGCAGGTTGGTCGGCGTATCGGGCTGATCGGGATCGGGCAGCTTCTTGAGCCGCTCCTGATGAGCCTTTTTGAGCCGCTCGGTCAAGCCGTTGGGCGAGGCGTCCGGTCCCAGGTGAAAGAAGCTCCATACCAGCGGCTCGCCGACCTCCTCGACGTTGGCGTAGCGAAGCGTCTGATCGAATTTTTCTTCGGCGGCCTTCTGCCGTCGCGGATCGCCCAGGTTCCCCAGCAGATTGGCGGCTTGCAGCCCCTTGATCATGTCCGGCAGGTCATGCGGTCGCTGCGGGGCCAGACCGGACAGGTGGTCCAGGCAGTCGCGCAACAGATAGAAGCGGACCACGTTGCAGGCGTTGGCCAGCGGCTCCACCTTCACCTCGCCCTTGACGTCGCCGAGGATGAACTTCCTGCCCACCTCCAGCGGGATTCTGTGCGGCACGAACAAGATTTCCGTGCCGTGGCGCTCGTAGAACACGTAGGAGCAGAGCCGTTGTTTGGCCGCGGCCTCATCGAGCGGGGGTTGCGTGCTCATATTCATCCTCGACAATGACTAACCAGCGATGACTCCACACGTTGTCGCGGCTCAGCCGACGTCCAGGCGCCGTGCGCTCAGCGGCGCGATCTTATTGTAGCTCCGTCCCACGAGCTGCACGCGCAGAACGGGCGTATCCGTCAATGACCCGCCCCCGGTGAGGGCCTGGGGCTGCCCGTTTAGCAGCACGTCGCCCTTTCCCACCACCTGGTAAGTAATGGCAATCGGCGCATCGGCGATGTGTTTGGTCGCGTCCTTGCCGTCGGCGGTGCTCGTGCTCGCGTTCATGATTTCGTATTGCCCCGCGGGCGCCACCGTGTGCGTCACGTGCATCAAGGGATGCATCATCTCGTGCGATGGGTTAAAAGGCTTCAGGGCCGCGCTCATCGCGTCGGCGTTCAGAAAAGTGATCGGTCCGATGTCGGTATCATAGGTATCGAAGTTCCCGTACGGGGAGAAGCCGAAGAGCGTGCCGCCGTCCCACATTTTCCGCAGGATCGTGCCACACACGAAAATGTCAAAGAATTGGGTACGGTAATTGTAGTGCATGCTGCGGGCGTCCCGAGGCTGATACGGCCAGTTGACCTTGAAGTTGTCCACGTTGGTGTCGTTGGTATGGATCAGGTTTTGTTGCGTATCCGTAAAAGTCACGCCCTCCACCACCACGGGCCGATGACTTGAGTCGAACACGAGGATGTCCTGGGGTGGGCCCACGCTGCCGGCTACGGGCGTCAGTCCGCTGACCTTCACCGGGTAGGGGCCGTCCACGCGGAAGCCGTTGTTTTCCAGCAGTCGTTTCAGCTTTTGCGCCGTGGCCGCCGGCGAATCGTGCGTCGGCGCAGCGGCGTTGGCGGAAATGGTATGGACGTAATCGCGCCCGCCGATGCGTATCGTCATTCCCGACGCGGCGTTGGGCACCGTCACCCCGGAGGTGAAACGCCCGTCGCCGTCGGCGATGGTGAGCATGTTCTTGGACACGGCCACGGTGTGCAGCACTTTCAGGTGCGGGCGGAGGTGGGCCTGGGCCATGCAGCGGCGCATCCACTTGTAGATCTGCTCGCGCACGTCGTTGTCGTCGCGCGACGTGCCCTGCATCAGATGCACCGCCAGGCGAATCTCCCCGTCTATCTTCAGATTCTTGTCCTTGACGATCCGGCACTTGTGCTGCGCGCACATCTTCACCTCGTAGACGGCTCGCACCTTGTGCTCCAGGATTTCGATGTGCTTCTTCTCGTCGTCGCTGGGCGCCTGCGGCGTCTCCTCCGCCGACGTGGCCGAGTCGATCAAGGCGGCGATCCCCATCCCCAATAACGCCCCGCCCACAACCGCCCCCCCGATCACCAGCGCTTTGGTCTCGTCCGACGCATCGGTCTGGCTCACCACCGCCGCAGCCACCC
>JAGVEP010000430.1 GCA_020058145.1 Phycisphaerae bacterium
GACGCTCTTCCGATCTCACGGTCTGGGCGAGCGCCGCACAGCCCGGCCGTGGATCGACGGCCGCAGCGTAGCCACGGCCCGGCTGCACCAGACCGTGCCGCCCCGGCCGCGCCCGATGAGCCCGATATCGACGAAATCCTCGCGAAGATCAGCCGTGAGGGTCTGCAAGCCTTGACGGATGAGGAGCGTGCGCGGCTCGCGGCGGCCCGCGCAGCGAAACTCCGCCGGCCGAATCGCTAGTCCGTCGCTGGACGCCGAGCGCCCCGTCACAGAGAGCACAGATGGACTCAGATCAGCGGGGCGGAAGGCACACGTGCGGTGAGTGCCCACGGCGAACGAAGATCGACCGGGCAGCCAGCCTGAGCTATGACCCACGGGCGGAGCGTCAGGTTTATCGTGCGGCCGGCCTCTTCAGCCTGGTTGCGCTCGCTTTACGCGCCGTGTTCCCCGTCGAATCTGATGACGTTTTCATGTACCTCGCGATCGGACGGCGGTTCTTCCAGGAGGGCGGCTTCCCGGAGACCGATCCGTTCCTCTACTCCCTGCCCAATTACACGTGGCACTTCGAACACGAGTGGGCGAGCTATCTGTTGTCCTACGGCTGGTTCCAGCTCGGCGGCTGGACGGTGCTGATCGTGGCCAAGGCCGCCCTCATCGTCGCGGCCGGCAGCGTGCCGTTCTGGGTTGCACGGCGGCTGCAAGTGCGCGCCGCGGTCGTGCCGCTATTCGTGCTCTTGGCCGGCTTGGCCGGCGCCTATCGCTTCATCGAGCGGACCTCGCTGGTCTCCGACGTGTGTACGGCCGTCGTGCTAGGCATAGTGATCGTCGAGCGAACCGCGCCGGGACGTCTGCGGTATCTGCTGCCTGTCATCTTCGCGCTCTGGGTCAATCTGCACGCCGGGTTTCACGTGGGGCTGGCTATTTGCGGCCTGGGTGTGCTGTGCGAGCTGCGGAAGTGGCGTGAGCGGTCGTTCAAGACCCTCGCGGGGTGCGTCCTGGCGGCCGGGCTGCTGTGTCTGGCCAACCCGCTCGGTTTGACAGGATTTCTCTATCCCTTGCGGCCGGTGTTTGACCGCACGTGGGACATCTACCGCCAGTACAACTACGAATGGATGCCCACGCTTGGCCCTGGCTACCGCGGGTCGGCCAGCGCCATCTTCTTCGTGATCGTCGTGCTCCTGTGCGGGCTGCTCGTGTTGCTGGCACTACCCCGTCGGCCGTGGTTCGAAACCGGCGTGTACGCGCTCCTGACGTGGCTGGGGCTATCGGCGGTGCGCTTCGTGCCGACAGCGTCGTTCGCACTCGCCGTGCTGGGAGCCGCGTTGGCCTCAAAAGCGTGGCGGCCGGCCCGTTTGACCGCGGCACCGCGGTGGCGCCGGCTGAGCGCGGGCTTAAGTGCCACCGTGGCGCTCGCGGCCTGCGTTCTTGTGGTCAAGCTCGCCGTCTGGGGTCAAGAGACGCCCGCGGGACCGCGGTATCTGGGCTTCGGACTGAATCCGCGCCAGCATCCCGAGCAGGCCGCCGCGTTCATCGACGAAATCGGGCTCGCGACTAACCTGTTCAATGAGCACTGCTTCGGCTCTTACCTGGCGTGGCGGTGGGACGGGCAGCGAAAGCTGTTCTATCATGGTTTCGTCGACGACCTGAGTTTCTACGCCCGGGACTATCTCGGCGTGAGTGCATCGCGCGCGGAGTTCACACGGATCGTCGACGAATACCACCTCGGGGCGTTCTTGCTGCAGCGCCTGCCCGCCTCACCAACCAAAGGACCGCTTCTTTACCGCATTCTGCTGACTCAACCCGAGTGGCGCCTGGTCTACTTGGACGGCCGGGCGGCACTTTTTCTGCGCGACATTCCGGAGAACCAAGCCGCCCTCGCGCGGTGTGCGGCACTCCGCGCCGCCGCCGGCAAGGCGCGGTGAGCAGCAGCAGCGCCGCCGTGTCCAGCGACTCCCGATGTCCCGGCGCCGCCGGGTCTTCAGATACCTACGTGCACTCGCACGCGCACTCGTACTCCGGGTAGTCCGGATACCACATCGAGTCACGGACGAACTGGTCGACCTCGTTGTCCGGGATCATGCGGCCGATGTTCAGCCGCTTCGCCTCGCGGATCACGTTGGCCGCGATGCGGGCGCTAATCTCGCGCAGCTTGCTCTGATCGGGGTACAGTGCGCACGCGTCCAGCCGATCCTGCGTGATGCAGTCTGCCAGCGTCCTGGCCGCGATCATGAAGAACGACTCGGGGACCTCACTGGCCTCGGCGAGGATCGTGCCCAGTCCAACACCGGGGAAGATGAAGACGTTGTTGCCCTGGCCGATGACGTGCCGCTCGCCCTTGTATTCCACTGGATCAAACGGGCTGCCGGTGGCTACGAGGGCCCGGCCGTCGGTCCAGGTGATCGCCTCGGCCGGCGTACACTCGGCCTTGGAGGTCGGGTTGCTGAAGGCATAGATGACGGGCCGCTCGCAATGCTGCCCCATTTCGCGGACGATCTGCTCGGTGAACGTGCCCGGCCGGGCCGTAGTGCCGAAGAGAATCGTCGGTTTGACGTGTTTGATCACTTCGAGCAGGTCAAACGGGCCGTCACCCTTGAACCCGTACTCCTTCATTTCGCCCTTGGTCATTGCGTATTCGCGCTTGTGCGGGTCCTTGATCGGCACGCCGTCGTGGACCAGGCCGGCGGAATCGAGGAACACCTGGTTGCGGTGAATCTGAGCCTTGTCATTCGTCTCAAAGGCCATCGCCCCGGCCACGAGCCGGCCAATCCCCACGCCCGCAGCTCCGGCGCCGGCATAGACGATACGCTGCTCACAGAGCTTGCCCTTGGTGATGCGCAACGCCCCGTACAGGCCGGCGAGCGCGACACCCGCAGTCCCCTGGATGTCGTCGTTGAAGCAGGTGAGCCGTTTGCGATAGCGATCGAGAACCATGAACGCAATGTTCTTGTGGAAGTCCTCCCATTGCACGAGGGCCCGCGGGACCACCTCTTTCACGCCGTTCACAAAGGCCTCGACGACGCGCTCGTACGCATCGCCCCGCAGACGGCGGTTGCGCCAGCCCATGTAGTACGGGTCGTTGAGCAGTGCGGTGTTATCCGTGCCGACGTCCAGGCTGACCGGGAGCGTCTGCGACGGGTGAATCCCGGCACCCGCACAGTACAGCGCGATCTTGCCGACCGGGATGCCCATGCCGCCGGCCCCCTGGTCGCCTAAACCGAGAATACGCTCGTTGTCCGTTACGACGATCAGCCGCACGTCGCCCGCCGCGGCGTTCCGCAACAACTGCGGAATCCGGTCGATGTCGTCCGGCGTGATCCACACGCCGCGCGTTTGCCGGAGAATGTGGCTGTATTGCTGGCACGCGGCACCGACGGTCGGCGTGTAGACGATCGGCAGCATCTCCGCGGTGTTCTCGACGAGGACCCGGTAAAACAGGGTCTCGTTACGGTCCTGGAGGGACGCCAGACCGATGAATTTCTCCAGGTCGGAGCCCTTGGCCCGCAGGTGCTCGAGCTCCAGCGCAACCTGCTGTTTGATGCTCAGCTCCGCAGAGCCCAACATGCCGCGGAGGTGAAACTTGTCGCGTTCCTGCGGCGTGAAAGCGAGGCCCTTATTGAGCAGCGGGTCGCGCAGCAGCTCGGCGCCGCACTTCTCGACGAACTGCTTCCCGTCCTTCCAAGTCAAGCCGAATGTCGGTCGGTCACTCATGGGAATTAGCTCCTGGAACAGGGTATGAAACGGCTCGGGGAAAGCCACTTCATCAGTCCGATATGGTACTGAGGAACCCGCGCGGTGTCCAAAGTACGGCACAGTGAATTTCGATGACATCAACCCGTTCGTCGCACTGCTCAGTGGCGGTGGTTGAGGCCGCCGACTAGCCAGATTCGACCGGACGGCCATGCGCCGGGCGCCATGCGTCCAACTCAGTACTCACTGGCAGCGCTGCCTGCCATGCCCTCCCGCCATGCCTCCGCCGACCGCGCGTGTCCACAGCCGGATTCCACGCGGTCCCAGGCGTCGTAGAACTCCACGAGCTGCGCCGCCACCCCCAGCATCCGAACGGCATCGCCCGCCTCGTGCAAGCGGGTCCACGCGGCCGTGAGGAGTTCCTCCGCTTCGGCGAATCGTCCGAGATGCCACAAACTCTCCGCAAGGCC
>JAGVEP010000193.1 GCA_020058145.1 Phycisphaerae bacterium
AGGACACCGGCTATTAGCCGGTGCCACAGCAATGTAGCGGCCGATCCCCGTGTCGGCCGTAGGACACCGGCTATTAGCCGGTGCCACAGCAATGTAGCGTCGGCCCCCCGTGGCCGACCCAGGAGTGCGGCTACCCCCCGGCCCCCCAGCGTCGCCAGCGGAACCACCGCCGGCACGACGAACCTCCCCGGCATGTGGGTTAGCAGCGCCCAACCCAATACCATCAGGCCCAGCCAGATCGCGGACATCGCCGTCGCCCGATCGCGCGCCAGCCCGAGCCCGGCGAGCGCCAAAACGAAGACCAGCGGCCCAAACATTCGCGACGCGAGCAAATCGTCCCAAGCAACCCGCGTCCGCCCGACGGGCGTGTCCTGCTCCGCCGGCAAACGATGTCCCTGGGTCCACTGAGTGTTTTGCTCCAAGCTCCAGGCCGCTCCGCCGAGCCAGCGATACCCGAACGGGTACACCGGATTGCCCGTGAAGACCGCGTTGCGCAGCAACCACGGGCTCAGCGCGACGAGCGCACCAATCCCGAACAAAGCCACACGCCGCACACGCATCCGGACGTCGCCACGCAGCGTCACCAGCCAAGCCACCCCGAGGGCGGCGACGACGAGCGCGAGGCTCGTGTACTTGCAGCCCGCCGCGAGCCCGGCACAGATCCCCGCGGTGGGTGCGGCCGCGTAGGGCCGAACCTCCGAGTCCCGCGTTTGCCCGACGCAATCCAGCACAATCCCCCCGGCCACCGCGGCGAAAAACAACATCCCCAACTCGACGTATGCCAGGCAGCCGAGATACGCCAGCCACGGCACGGACCCGGCGAGCGCGACGACGACCCAGCGCGCGTATCCGCGAGGACTCCAAGCCGCGAGCGCCAGCACCGCCAGAATCCCGCACGCCGCGTGCAGCAGTTGCGCCGGAATCGCGCCCAGCAGCGGCCCGCCGGCGAGGTGCATTAGCAGCAGATACAGCATTTCCATCTGCTGCGGAAACGACGCATACACGTTGTGCGGCAGGAATTCGATTCGGCCGCGGTCGAAGAACTCGCGCGGCGTCTGCAAGTGGTATTCGAGCACGTCGTACCCGCGCGCCTCGCCTTCCCACAGCACCCCCGGCGGCAGCGTCGCGCCAAAGAGCATCACCGCCGCGGGAAACGCCAACGTGAGCAGGACCGCACACCGAACGATGTAGCGGCCGGGCTCCGTACCGGCCGGAGGACACCGGCAAGATGCCGGTGCCACAGTGTAGGGTGGGCACTGCCCACCGGTGTGACGGCCGGGCTCCGTACCGGCCGGAGGACACCGGCTACACCGGCTATTAGCCGGTGCCACAGCCGACAAACCCGCCGCCCAACCCGCCGCCACGAGCGCCCAGGCCACCACGCGTGTGAGCAGGCCGAGCACCCCCAGGGCCAGCGTAGCCACACTGAGCACGCCCAGCCCGAGGGCAATGGCCACGCACGTCCAGCGCCCCGCACCCTGCGGCGTGAATCCCAACCACTTTGCCGGCCAGGCTCCCCAGCCCAGGGCCGCCGCGAGCAGGGCGACCACCAGCCAACCCTCATCGAGCAACACAATCCACGCGGAAGCCCCCAGTGCGGAGAAAACGGCCGCCAGCGCAACCAAGAGAACGAAAACTGGAAAGTGCTCACGCCGTACGGCCATCGGGCGCACACGTTCCGGGCCGCGGTGGGATTCGTCAAGTGACCGCGGAAAACGGCCCCCGCCAATCGGCCGTCAGAGCGCCGGCGCGGTCTCATCCCGCGGCTCCTCCGTCAGCCGCAGGAAAATATCCTCCAAGCGCCCGTCCATCTGGGCCTGACCGCGCAGGTCGCTCAGCGTGCCCAGCGCCACGAGCCGGCCGTGGTGAATGATGCCGATGCGATCCGCCAGTTGCTCGGCGACATCGAGCGTATGCGTGCTCATAAACACCGTCGCGCCCGCATCGGCCAGCTCGCGGAAAATGTCCCGCGTGACCCGCGCCGTCCGCGGGTCGAGGCCCACCATCGGCTCGTCGACCACCAGCACGCGCGGGGCATGAACCAACGCCGCGGCCAACGCCACCTTCTGCTTCATTCCGTGGCTATAGGTTTCGCACAGCTCGTCGAGAAACCCGTTCATGTCGAGCCGGCGACTCAGTTCCGCAAGCTGCCGCCGCGCGGCGTCCTCCGCCACGCCGTACATTTCGTGCGTGAAGCGGATGAACTCGCGACCGGTGAGTTTTTCATAAACGAACGGCTGATCGGGGACGTACGCGAGCAACCGTTTGGCGGCCCGGTCTTCACGGATCAGCGACAGCCCGCAAATCGAGATCGTACCGCTGTCCGGCCGCAGCAGCCCGGTCGTGGCCTTCAGCGTCGTGGTCTTGCCCGCCCCGTTCGGACCGAGAAACGCGAACACCTCGCCCGCGTAGAGGGTCAACGACAGGTCGCGGACCGCCACCTTGTCGCCGAACGACTTCGAGACGTTCTCGATGCGCACCGCGACTTCGCGCGGCGTGTGATCGGCAGGCTGGTCACTCATGGCGCCTCGCGCTCCGGACGGCTGGTCGGTTCGGCCAGCGGGGTTCTGGCGCGGTGCCCGCGGCGGGGTCCAGTGTGGGGACGCTCGCGGTGTGACTCCGGTCCCCAGTCCATCGGCACCGCGCGGAGCGCCTGCCGTCGGGCCTGGTCGTCAAACGGCTCATCGAGCAGCACGAGGGCTCCCAGGAGCGGCACGTTCACTGTTTGCCGCAACACGGTGCCCTCCTCGGCCACCCACGCCGTCGCCCCGCCACCTTCGACGACATACGCCATCACCGAGCGGCCGTCGTGCTCGATGGTCTCTTTGCCGGTAACTTGAATCAGCACGGGCTCCATTTCCAAGCCGCTCGTATTCACTTGCGGCAGCAGGTGCGAGAGCGGGTCGAGCAGATTCAGCCGCCAACTCCGGCCGACATAGAGGTTTGGCAGCCGATCGAACGGCCGGATGACATCGCCCAGGGCTGCCGGCGCCCGCGAATCGAGCACGGCCGCGCCGCGCTGCGGGCCTACCTGCCATTGACACGGAAATTCGCCGGAGGGCATCGCCTCGCCGTGCAGCGACAGGGGCAGCCCGAGACCGAAGACGCGAAAATCCAGCTCGTCGATCGTGGCTTCTGCACGCCGATAGGTCAACTCGGTTTCGATGCGTGCCCGCGGCGTACCCAGACCGCCCGGCAGTGCCATCGGCTCAAGAACCGTGCTGACCGAGACTTGCACCACGCCTTCAAGACCCGCACGCCGGCTGCGTGTCCAGCTCTTGCCCACGGTTCGGCCCGCCCCATCGTAAATTCCCACCTGCGCTTGGCGCTCCTCGCCCGGTCCCAACACCAGCGCGGCCGAGGGCGGCGGATCACCCGCCCACCAACCAGGGAGCACATCGCGCCACAGCAGCGCGACATTCGCGGCCAGCATCACGAGCGCTGCCAGAATTCCAATCCACCGGTTGAGCATCTCATTACTATCGTAACAGCGCTGGCAAGGTGGGCGCACGCCCCAGGCAGCAGACCGTTCGGAACACGAAGCGCCAGCGAGTGCGTCCGGGGCGCCAGCGAGTGGGCACCGCCCACCAATCCGAGCCGCGCCCGTCAGGAAGCGGTGCGC
>JAGVEP010000342.1 GCA_020058145.1 Phycisphaerae bacterium
CGGCGCGCCGGCCGCGGACCGCCGGGCGGCGTATGACGACGCGGTGACGCGGATCCGAGGACTCGTCGAGCGGCTGAGCCGACCATCGGGCCTGAACTTGGTTTGCGCAGCACTACCCGCCCCGCCGGCGCCGCGCTACACGAGCAATTTCACGCGGGCGGCTTTCGAGGGCGTCGTCGCCCGCTGCCAGGAGTACATCCGGGCCGGCGACATCTTCCAGGTCGTGCCGTCGCAAAGGCTGCTGGTTGAGACGGCCGCGAACCCGCTCGACATCTACCGCGCCCTGCGGGTCATCAATCCGTCGCCGTTCATGTTCTATCTCAAGAGCCCCGAGGTCACGCTGGTCGGCGCCAGCCCCGAGATCATGTGCCGCGTGCAGGACGGCGTCGTGACGAGCCGCCCCTTGGCCGGCACGCGGCCGCGCGGCGACGACGAGGCGGAAGACCGGCGGCTGCGGGCGGAGCTGCTCGCCGATCCGAAAGAGCGGGCCGAGCACATCATGCTCGTCGACCTCGGCCGCAACGACGTGGGCCGCGTGGCCCGGCCCGGCAGCGTGCAGATCCGCGACGTGATGACGGTCGAGTACTACAGCCACGTGATGCACATTTCGAGCACCGTGACGGGCGAACTGGCGCCGGGTAAGACGGCCTTCGATGCACTCCGCGCCACGCTGCCGGTTGGTACGGTCACCGGCGCCCCGAAGGTGCGGGCGATGGAGATCATCGACGAATGCGAACCGACCCGGCGCGGGCCTTACGCCGGTGCCGTGGGCTACGTCGATTTCGCCGGTAACTTGGATACGTGCATCGCCCTGCGGACGCTGGTGCTCCAGCCGGGCCACGCCGGCGGCTGGGCCGCGTACGTTCAGGCGGGCGCCGGGGTCGTGGCGGACTCGGTCCCCAGCCGTGAATACCAAGAGACGCTCAACAAGGCCCAGAGCCTGCTGAGCGCGATTCGGATGGCAGAGGAGCGGTTTTCGTAGGGTGGGCACGGCCCACCATCCTCCGCCGTAGGCTGGGCACGGCCCACCGTTTCTTGCCCGGTCCGTTGTCAATTCTTGTATGCGGGGCGCGGCCAGCTATCCCGCTGGGGGCGTTCACCCGCCCAGCGTGTACAATACCCCCTGCGCGGATACGGCGGCGGTCACCCTGCCCCGAATGGTCGGGAACTCAGCGGATCACACCGCCGGCCGGTCCGGCGAGGAGATTCTGCATGCGCAAGCGGCTTGCTTTCCCCCAACTCGCACTCCCGGTTCTGGCACTGGTCGCAACGAGCATGGCCGCACGGGCCGAAAGCCATCTCATGCGGCTGGCCGACGTCTCGCAAGACCAGATCGTCTTCACCTACGAAGATGATCTCTGGCTCGTGCCCATTACCGGCGGCTCGGCTCGCCGGTTGACCAACGACCCGGGCGCGGAGGTGTGGGCCAAGTTTTCACCCGACGGCAAGTCGCTCGCATTCACCGGCCAGTACGACGGCGGGACCGATGTCTACGTCATGCCGACCGCGGGCGGCGTGCCGCAGCGGCTCACCTATCATCCCGCGGCCGATCGCGTGCTCGGCTGGTGGCCGGATGGCAAATACATCTACTTCCGCTCGACGCGCGAGTACCCCTTTCGCGGCGAGCAGCTCTACCGCGTACCGGTTGAGGGCGGCCCGACCGAGAAGCTGGCCGTCGATCGGGGCGGCTTGGCGAGCGTCTCACCCGACGGGAAGATGATTGCTTACAACCGCATTTCGCGCGAGTCGGCGACCTGGAAACGGCACGTCGGCGGCGATGCGCAGGACATCTGGATGGGCAGCCTGGAAACTCAGGACTACAAGAAAATCACCGACTGGGTCGGAACCGACAACTACCCGATGTGGCACGGCGACGCCATTTATTTCACGTCCGACCGCGAGCTCAGCACGCTCAACCTCTACAAGTACGATGTGAAGTCCGGTGCGGCCACGCGGCTGACCGCTTACCAGGATTATGACGTCAAGTACCCTTCCGTCGGCCCCGGACACATCGTCTACCAATATGGCGAGACCCTCTACTTGCTCGATCTGGGAACTGCGCAGCCCCATGCGGTGCTGGTCGACATTCCGACGGACGCGAGCCGGATGCGTGCGGAATTCGCCGGCGTCGCGCCGTCCAAGGGCGCGTTCAGCCTGTCACCCACCGGCGTACGCGTGCTGCTCGAAGCGCGCGGCGAGGTCATTAACTTCCCCGGCAAGGACGGCGAGCCCATTAATCTGACAAACGCCCCCGGCTCACGCGAGAAGAACGCGGCCTGGTCGCCCGACGGTCGCTGGATCGCCTTCCTTTCGGACAAGACCGGCGAGGAGGAGATCTGGCTGGTCGATCAGAAGGCGGAGCAGGGCTGGAAACAGCTCACCAGGGGCGGTCTGGGATTCCGGCTGCAACTCGTCTGGTCGCCGAACAGCAAGTACCTTCTGTTTGCCGACAAGTTTATGAAGCTGAACCTGGTGGATACCGAAACCGGCGAGATCACCGTCGTGGATCAGGCGGAGTACGACGACGCCTGGGAACGCTGGGGAATACAGGACTACGTCTGGTCTCCGGACAGCCAGTGGGTCGCTTACACGAAGATGGAGCAGACCATGCACGACTCCATTTTCCTGTATTCGCTGGACCAGCAGAAGGCGTTCCGTGTTACTAGCGATCAGACTGAAGACTGGAGCCCGTCGTTCGATCCCGAGGGCCGCTATCTGTATTTCTTGTCGAATCGCACGTTCAACCCGCTCATGTGCTTTGTCGATCAAGATCACGTGTTTCTAGAGATGGCGCGGCCCTACCTCGTGCTGCTCCAGGCCGCTGCGGCCTCGCCGTTTGCACCGAAAGACTCGGCGGAGGAGGTAAAGGAGCCGGAAAAGCCGAAAGCCGAGGGGACGACGCAGCCGGCGGCCGACGGGGAGAGAGCAGAGCCGCCCAAGGAGAAGGCCGGCGAGGAGAAGAAAGAGGAGAAGAAAAAGGAAACGACAATCGACCTCGACGGCATTGAGCGACGCATCGTCGCGGTAAGCGGCGTCGGCGCGGGCAACTACTTCCGGCTGGAAGCTACCGACAAGGGCTGCCTCTATCTTTCCAAGACGGAACCGGAGTTTGAAAAATACCAGGTCGTGACGGACCAGACCGGCGGAAGCCTGGACCTCTACAATTATGACCTTGAAAAGAAGGAGGCGAAGAAGGTCCTGGGCGGCATCGCCAATTATCACCTCGCCGCCGACCGCAAGAAGCTGGTGTATCGCGCCGGCAGCACCTATGGCGTGGTGGATACCGGCAGCGCGGCGAGCGTTGGGGATGGCAAGATCGATCTGGGCCAGATCAAGCTCACCGTGGACCGCGCCCAGGAATTTCAGCAGGTCTTCAACGAGGCGTGGCGCATCGAGCGCGACTGGTTCTACGATCCGAACATGCACGGTCTGGATTGGGCCGCGCTGCGTACCCAGTACGGCAAATTCGTGCCGTTTTGCGGGAACCGCAGTGACCTGAACTACCTCATCGGCGAGATGATCGCCGAGCTCAACGCCGGCCACACGTACGTCTACGGCGGCGACATTGCCTCCGGCGGCCGGCGCGTGTCCACGGGTATGCTCGGGGCCGACCTGGCGGTCGAGTCCGGAAGTCAATACTACCGTATCAAGCACATTATCCCGGGCGTGCCGGGCGAGTCGGACGAGCGCAGCCCGCTGGACGAGCCGGGGTGCCCGATCAAGGAGGGAGCTTACCTGCTCGCCATCGACGGCCAGCCCGTAACCGTCGCCGACGAAGTCTACAAGTTCCTCCAGAACAAGGCCGACGCCGTTGTGACGCTCACATACAACGATAAGCCCTCCACCGATGGTGCGAAGTCTCACCGCACGCGGACGATCGGCAGCGAAGGCGACATCCGCTACCGCGAGTGGGTGAACCGCAATCGCGCATACGTCGAGGACAAAACCGGCGGCCAGGTCGGCTATCTGCATGTGCCGGACATGGGGCGCGACGGGCTGATCGAATTCGGCAAGGCCTGGTACCCCCAGACGTACAAGAAGGGCATCATTCTCGACGAGCGTTACAACGGCGGCGGGTTCACCGCGGACATGATTCTCGACCGACTCGAACGCCGCATGTGGGCCATGAGCCTGCCGCGCGAGGGCAAGGCGTGGCGTACGCCGGAGCGCGTCTTCACCGGCCACTGGATTGTGCTGGTCAACGAGGACACGGGTTCCGACGGTGAGTTCTTCGCCGAAGCGATCAAGATCAAGAAGATGGCTCCGGTCATGGGCCGCCGGACGTGGGGCGGCGCGGTGGGTATCGAGCCGCACCAGGACCTCGTCGACGGTGGCACCGTGACACCGCCACAGTTCGGTCTCTACGGCCTCGACCGCCGGTGGTTGATCGAGGGCACCGGCGTGGTGCCCGACATCGAGGTCGAGAACATGCCGGGCGACGTGGTCAAGGGCAAGGACGCCCAGCTCGACGCGGCGATCGAAAACGTGCTGCAGCGGATCAAGGACCAGCCGGTCGAGTTGCCGCCCCCGCCGCCGTACCCGGTCAAGAGCAAACCGGCGGGTGTCCCGCCGGCCGGGACGTAGGAGGCGGTGCAAGAGAAACAGTGAAGATGCCCTAGATTCGTCGCCGGAGCTGCTTGCGGGCTGCTTCGAGCGTGTTCCGCAGCAGCATGGCCACCGTGAGCGGGCCTACGCCACCGGGGACGGGCGTGATGGCGCTGGCAATGGCCGAGACCGGGCCGAAATCCACATCCCCGACGGTCCGCCGCACGTCACGGCCATCCGGGCTCTGCTCGGTGATGCGATTGATGCCCACGTCGATGACGACGGCACCGGGACGTACATGCTGCGTGCCGATCGCCCGTGGCTGGCCAATCGCGACAACCAGGATGTCCGCCTGGCGGGTGTGTGCGGCCAGGTCGCGCGTCGCGATATGGCAGCCCGTGACCGTCGCCTCCTGCGTCAGCAGGAACATCGTCACCGGGCGGCCCACGATCCGGCTCTGGCCGACGACGACCGCGTGCGCCCCACGGACGACGACCGCGCTGCGACGGATCAACTCCGTGACCGCGAGCGCCGTACAGGGCGCGATGATCGGCTGGCCATAAAAAAGCAGGCCGATGTTGGCCGGGTTGACGCCTTCGACGTCTTTGTATGGGTCGATGTGGTACTGTGCCACCGCGGTGTCGATGTGCGGGGGCAGCGGCAACTGGAGGATGATTCCAGTTACCGTCGGGTCAGCATTGAGCCGGTCGAGCGCCGCCAGCAATTCGACCTCGGCAGTAGAGTCCGGCAGTTCGATGAGCTCGTACTCCACGCCGACCTTGACGCTCAGCTTCCGCTGCGATTCGGCGTAGAGGCGCCCCGTGGCGTCGCTGCCGACGAGGACGGCGCAGAGTTTCACCGCGCCGTGGTGCGCGTTGTACCACGCGACCTCGCGGGTGACCTGGGTGCGAATCTCCGCGGCATAGGCTGAACCGTCGAGAATCCTGGCCGGCATCGTGGCCCTCGCTCGCGGCTGCGGATGATCGCGTGGCCGCCGGCATGTGGCAAGCACCGCAGCGGTTGGCGGGCGGCCCGCGCTACGGCCCGAGCCCCGTTTTCGCCCGCGCTTCCAGGCAGTCCGGGGAGCCGACCTCGAACACGCGGCACAGGTTGGGGCGCTCGGAGTAGATGGTGCATCGCACAGCGCCAAGCCGGCCCGCGAGTGCGATGCACTGCCCCGTTGGTTCGTCCTTACGCAAGAATCGGGCCGTCAAGCCGCCCGAGTTGCGATAGAGCCACGTCAGCTTCCCCAGGCGCGGGTCGGCTTCGAAGCGTTCGGTCTCGGCCTCCGTGAGGAGCACGTCGAACCCGAGGCAGCAGCAGGCACCGCAGGCACAGCAATCAAACGTCGTAGACATCGTAGCGCACCGCGCGTCCTTGATATGTGCGACTGGGTTCGGGCGCCAGCGCGGGAGCCAAACGCATGCGCTTCACCACGACGCGCCGCCGTGCCGCACGGCGGGCGGCGCTAAACAGCTCGCCGGCATCTTCGTCGTCGCCCACGAGCTGGCGCAGGATACGCAACTCCTTACGCACCAGCGCTGCCTGCTTGCCGCGCGGGTACATCGGGTCAAGGTACACGACCGCCGGAGCCTGCGCGGGCGCAAGGCTGGGCAGATAGTCCCGCGCATCGGCCGCGACCAGGTGTAGGCGTGTCGCGACGGCCTCCTGCAACTCCGGGGTGGCGGCGGCCCGCTCCAGGCCATCTGCCAGCAGCGCCGCCACAATGGGTGAGCGTTCCACCGCGGTCACGCGGTAGCCGTGGTACGCCAACAGAAAGGCGTCCTGTCCGAGCCCGGCGGTTGCGTCCAGGACCGTTTCCGCCGCCGCGCGCGGTCCGATCGCGTCGAATAGCCGTCCAAAGCGGCCCGCGCGGCGATTATAGCCCAGCCGACCGCCGACGAAGTCCACCCAGACAGGCCCCGCCCCGCGACGTTGGGTGCTGCGTACTTCCAGGCGGTCAGCGGCTATCACCAGCAGCAGTTCAAACCCAGCCGCAACGTCTTCCGCAACCGGCAGGCCCAACTCAGCGGCCAGTTTCGCCGCACGACGCCGCACGGCAGCCGTCTGATCTGCCGCCCAGACGGCGAGGGTCGCATCCCGCGGAGTTGAAGAAACGGTCACGTGGCCGCGCGAATTCACGCGAGCAGCTTATCCAGGACCTCTTTCGCCCGGTCCACGTCGGCCTGGCTGTCGAACATGACGCAGGTGACGTGCTGGTTGCCGAGCGCCGCCGCAGTAAAGGAGCGAATGTTGACCCCCGCTTCCGCCAGTGCCCCGGCGACCTTCGCGCCCAGGCCCGGCGTGTTCGGCCCGCTGATGCGAAGTGTGAGAAAGCTGTCCTTCTTGCCGAAGCCGGCCTTCGCCGCGATGTCCAACTCCTCGAGTGTACGGAGCGGCGAGACAAAGAGCACCGCCCGGCCCGGCGCCTCGCGGCGGCTCAAGATCAGGTCCAGGTCGAGGTTGCCGACGCTCAGCGCACGGAGCTTCTCCGCGAGCGCCCCGGGGTGATCGGGGATTGAACCGAACCACACGTATTCCTTGGTAATCCGGTAGATCATGTTCCGTCTCCGTCACGCACGCCGTGGGCACAGTCTTACGGGCAGCAACTCTATCGCGGGGCCGCCCGGACGGCAATTGTGTTCAGCGCTGTGGGCCGGCGCTCACGCCTGCTCCTACCCGTCAGCCCGGCCAATGACCGCAATCCGATACTGCTTGGCCAGTTCGAGCAGCCGTTCACGCTCCAGCAGCAACGTCTTGCCGGCCTCGATGACCACGGCGGCGGCGCGGTTGCGCTTGAGGTTCTCGATCGTACTCGCGCCGATCGTCGGCACATCGAAACGCATGTCCTGGTTCGGCTTGGCGACTTTGACGAGCGTCCATCCGCCCGCGCGACACAGCTCTCCGGCCCGCGCGATCAACTGGTCTGTGCCCTCAATCGCTTCCACCGCGATGATCTCGCGTTCCTTGACGGCGACAGACTGCCCGATGTCGAGAGCCGCGATCTGTTTCGCTAGCGGCCACGCAAACTCCGCATCGTCCAGCACGGCGCGCGACGGCTCGAACGGCGTCAGAACGCCGGCCGGTGCGAGCGCTTCGGGGCAATATTTCGTCGAATCGACCAGCGTCAGTCCTCGGCGGGCCATTTCGTCCGCGACCGCACCGAGCAGCACGTCGTTGCGTTTGTCGCGGGCGTGGAAGTACCAGACGCGTATGCTCGTCAGGTCCGGCAGGTATTGCAACCACTGCAGCCAGCGCGGCCCGGCGAACATCCGGGCCTTGCGCACGCGGCCCGCCATGATGACCTCGCGACAGCCGGCCTTTTTGAAGACCCGAATCCACCGCCCAAGCTGCACGATGCCGCGCCAACAGAATGTGTCGGCCAATTGTCTGAGCGCCGGGTCTGCGCAACCGCGCAGGGCGACGACGGCGACGTTCCGCCCCGCCGCCCGCGCCCCGCGGGCAACGAGCTTGGGCAACTCGCCCTCGCCGGCAATGAGGCCGAGGACTGTCTCAGGAATCCGATCAATCATCCTGTGTTGCGGCCGTTCATATGAGCACAGTCAGTGCAATAATGCGCAGGTCACGCCCCCACTACAATAAGCCGGCCGCGTTCTGATTGGGAACGCACCTTTCTTATGCTCGCGCGGTGAACCTTGTCCGTAGCTCGGCAATCTCCTTCTCCAGCCGCCGGACCGTCTCGTTGAGTTCTGGCAGGCGGAGCATGTAGACCACTTGACGTTTGTGATCGCGGATCGGGATCGCCGGAGCGCCGAGGACGGTATCGCCAGCGGGGACATTGTTGGTCACCCCGGCCTTCGCGCCGATGGTGGCACCGTCGCCAATGCGGATATGCCCGACTATACCGGCTTGCCCGGCCATCGTCACGTGGTTGCCGACCGTGACCGATCCCGCGACGCCGACCTGCGCGACGAACAGGCCGTGTTCGCCGACGTGGGTCCCGTGGCCGATCGCGATGAGATTGCTGAATTTGGTGCCCCGGCCGATGCGGGTCTGGCCCAGCGTCGCCCGGTCAATCGCACAGTTTGCGCCGATTTCGACGTCGTCCTCAATCTCCACGCACCCGATCTGCGGGATTTTGACCCACTGCCCGCCCACGGGGGCATACCCGAGGCCGTCCTCGCCGATCGTCGTATTCGAGTGAATCGTCACGCGATTGCCGATACGCGTGTCATCGTAGAGCACGACGTTCGGGAACAGGACAACATCGTCGCCCAGCCGCGACCGCGGACCTACGTAGGAGCCGGGGTACAGGACTGCGTTATTTCCGATAACCACGTCCTCGGCGACTGTGGCACCGGGGTGGATCGTCGCGTTCTCGCCGATCACCGCGGTTTCGTGGACGCTGCTCCGCGTCCGGTCCAGCGGCACCCGGCGGTGCTGCCGATAGCCGTGGAGCGTAACAATCAGCACCGTGATGGCGGCGTAGGGGTCCTCGACCTGGATCAGATCGAGGTGGGGCGGCGCCGCAAGATCCGGCTTAAGCACCACCGCCGACGCCCGCGTCGTCTGTAACACCTTTTCGTACTTTGGGTTAGATAGGAACGACACGTCGCCCGCGACGGCATCCTCCAGGGTGGCAACCCGCTGGATGCGCCTGCTCGAGTCGCCGCGCAGCACCGGATTCATTCCGTATTTTCGCAGCGCGGCGCACAGTTGTTCCAGCGTCGCTTCCATCGTGGCTCCTCAGCCGACGTCCCACGTACGGAGCTGCAAGATGCCGCGATTGTACGGATCGCGGCGCGTCGGTGTCAAAGTCAGGGCCGCGAGCGCCAGTCGCTGGGGTGTAGTCCAAAACTGTGGTAGCCGCCCAGCGCGGTGAGGCTCCTGTCCGAGCCCCACGCGCCAGCGTGGGGTTTTCCGCGGAGCGCGCTGCGCGGACCCCAGGCTCGCGCCTGAGGCTCGGACGGCGAGCTTTCCGCC
>JAGVEP010000382.1 GCA_020058145.1 Phycisphaerae bacterium
CCGCACCCGCTGCGACCCCGACCTGAACCCAAACCCAGGAGCGCGACAGCGTGTCAATAAAATCGAGAAAACCGACCTTGCGAAACCAGAGAACATCTTACGGGACGCCCACACTCGCCGCCACCACGGCCGCCGCGGCTTCGCGTCCGGCATGCATGGCCTGATCCAGGCTCGCGGGCAACTGCGGTGCGGCCGGCTCGCGTGGCGGCGCCGCGGGCTGGGCCTCCTCCGGTTGCACGTGAATGATCGTCCGCGTGGGGTAGGCGAAGTCGATGCCCAGTCGCCGTGCCAGCCGCACGATGTCCAGGAACAGCCGATGCCGCTCGCGCAGCTCGACTTTCCAGTCGGGGGTTTCGTGGAAGCAACTCACCTGAATCTCGATCGCCGACGGGCCGAAGCTGTTCACGTAGACCTGGAAATTGTCCTTGCGCGTACACGGGTGCTGGCGAATGACCTCGCGGATGCCCTCGCAGAACGCCTCCAACTGGTCCGGTGGAGTGCCATAGGGCACGGCGACGGTCGTGGCGGTTCGGCGATAGCGCCGCCGGCCGAGATTGTCGATGTTGGTATTCATCAGTTCGGAATTCGGCACGGTGACGAGCGAATCGTACGCCGTGCGAAGCCGCGAGCTGCGCAGGCCGACGGATTCGACCGTGCCCTCCACGTCGCCGACCTTGATCCAATCACCGACATGGAACGGGCGGTCGAGCGCCACGTTGACCGAGCCGAAGAAGTTCTTCAGCGTGTCCTGAGCCGCCAAACCGAACGCCAAACCGCCCAGCCCGAGACCGGCCAGCAGCGGAGCCACCTCAAACCCGAACGCCTTGGCGAGAAACACGAAGCCGAACGCGAGCACCACGACCCGCAGCGTCTTGTGAACCAGCGGGAGCAGTACCTCTTCCAGCCGCCAGCCGCGATGCGCCACCCGCGCCGACAGATAGCTAACCGCCAGGTCAATCAACCGATAGCAGGCGAAGACGCCGGCGGCGGCCAACCCGATCTTGAGCGGCCACCACAGCCAGCTCATCGCCTGGGCACCGAGGTCGAGAAACTGGACCCCGCCCCACAGCGTGGCGATGAACGTCAGCGTGGCCGTCGGACGGAGTGCCGCCTGGATCGCGCGGGGTACCATCTCGACACCTTCCGTACGCAGCAGCCGGCGCGCGGCCCGGGGCAAGAAGTAGCTGCACAGCTCCCGCAGCAGCACGGCCAGCAGCACGGCGAGGACCAGGCCGGTCCACTGCCAGACCTGCAGCCCCCACACCGGACGCTTCAACGCCGGCGGCACGACGTACTCGCGCACATACAAGGCCGGCAGCGTCCAGAAGGAAACCCGCGCGTCCTGCAACTCCTCGAGAATCGGCTTGTGCTCAAACGCTTCGTAGAGCGGCTCAATGCCGTGCACGGTGGCGGCGGTGAATAACCACTCGCCCTCGCGGTCGCTGGCGCGTTTGCGGTCGATCTCGATCCGCCCGGCGCGATGCTTGAGCACGGCGTAGGGTTCCAGCGGGCCGGTGTCGTCGGGTACGTCCTGGAGGACGATCACTTCGTAGCGGTTGAACACCAGCCACAGTTTGCCAGCTAGGACCGCGGCCATTTCCCGCTGGGCCGTGCTCAGGCGGGACACGTCCAGGCAGCGCACGGCCGACGCCATGTCGTGTTCGTGCATGGCCGTGAGAAACATGTTCAGGGTCGCCTGTGGCGAACTGGTGTCGAGGCGCAACGCGGTGGCGAGCGCGGCCGGCGGGGTCCCCGGCTGGCCGTCGGCGGCCTTCATTTCGGCCCGCGCCCTAAGCGTCTCGATCATGGCGGGGATGTGCTCGACCGTCGCCGCCGAAAACCGCCAGCGGCCGTCGGCCCCGCGGGCCAGCTCGACTTGCAGCAACTCGTTGCCGAAGGTCAGGGGTTGGGTGGTCGAATCGCCTTCCTGCGGCAGGCGCTCGCGATCGAATTGGCCGAGCACGCGTAGCGTCGCCACCACGGTGGCCAGATCGTCGACGTACTCCGGTCCTTTTAGCTCGACCGCCTCGGCCGGCAGAGCCGAGAAGTCGAGGCACTTGATGGCTTCCGCGTACTCGGCGGCGTTCTTAGTGGCGTCCGCGACTTTTACCAGGAAATGCTGCACCGCGTGGTACGGCGAGCGCAGCGGATCGCCGGCTTCCGGGGGCGCGACCTGCGAGACCGCTTGAGAAGCGGGCTCGCGCTGCGGTTGGTCTTGCGCCAGCAGCCGCGCACCAACCGCGGACGCAAGCAGCATGGGCAAAAGGACCGAACTGAGCCGTGGTGAAGTCATACCGAGCGCGCACTTTACTCGCCGAAGTTCAAACTCACAAAGAGCCTCAAAAGGGTGCAGTCCAAAACTGTGGCGGAAAGCTCGCCGTCCGAGCCTCGGGCGCGAGCCCTTGTCATTACCCACATTTCAGCGGGTGGGGGGAGGGGTACGTGGCTATCCGGTGGGTCCGGCGATCATGGGCCTGAGGGAAGTCGGTCCAGCCTGAAAGGCTGGTCTTAAGTAGCCTCGGGCGCGAGCCCTTGTCATTACCCACATTTCAGCGGGTGGGGGGAGGGGTACGTGGCTATC
>JAGVEP010000350.1 GCA_020058145.1 Phycisphaerae bacterium
CATACCAAAAGATAATAGTACGAGAAAAAATGTTGACTGGGTGAGTTTTGCAGGCCTAGAACCAAGTGCGAAGTGACGACTGGTTGAAGTGCCAGGTGGACCGCGAGAGAACCTTGGACATTTCGCCGGCACTTCGCGTGGTGTCGGTCCAGCCGGCCGGCCCGCGTACCCGCGCGGCGTGCGACCGGACCGACGCTCGGAGCTGTGTTCGCTCCGAGCCCCGATTTGTGCGAGAGAAGCGGGAAACAGGGCCGAGGGCGTTCTTGGCCGATGCCCGCGCTGTGTGTCCATATCCCTAACGTAAGGAGATGGGGATGAGAAAACTGGCGGTTCTTACAGTATTGGTGGTAGTTGGAGCGGTGTCGGCCGACTTTCTGTGGGACAATGGCCCGCTCGTCAATTACCCGGGTCAGGGCTTCGGCGGTTATGACGCCAGCGCGATCCAGACTAGCCTGCTGGAGAGCGTTTACGGCTACGGGCACGCGGTAAGTAGCGGATACCGCGTCGCCGATGACTTCACGATCAGCGATCCCGGCGGGTGGCAGATCAGCTCCCTGTACTTCTACGCGTACCAGACCAACGGGAACACCGCGAGCTCCACGATCAACAATGTGAACGTGCGGATCTGGAGTGGCACGCCTGGCGCGGGTGGCACGGTGGTTTGGGGCAACACGACGACCAACCTCCTGCAAAACCCGGGCTCCAGCAGCGTCTGGTCGGGCATCTACCGGTCGATCAGCACGAACCTGGTGGCGACTAACCGCCCGATCCAGGTGCAAACACTCGCGTTCGGTGATCCGAATCACCCGGCGATTACGCTGGCGGCCGGCACGTACTGGCTGGATTGGCAGACGGGCGGCACGCTGACGTCCGGCCCGTGGGCCCCGCCAGTGTCCATCCTGGATCTAACGAACCCGCCGGGTGCGAATGCCAGGCAGGCAGACCCCGCCGGTGCGTGGCTCCCGGTTCTTGATACGGGAAACAGCACCCCGGACGAGTTTCCCTTCATCATCGAGGGTACGGTTATTCCGGAACCGGCCAGCTTGCTGCTGATTGGCTTGGTCGCTCTCTTGCGCCGACGGTAGCCTAACTGGGACGACGCTCACAGCTTTCACTCCCCCGGCGGGTGCTGCCCGCCGGGGATTTCTTCTTTTCGCCGGTAGGGCACCTGCTGCGGTGCATCGTGTCGCCGCACTTCTCACGCCCGGCGGCTCCTTCAGGCCGCGACAACCCACTGCTTACTCGGGCTGGCTTGCGCGGCACGACCGACCGACAATGGCCGGCATGTTGCGAGGCGCGCTGCGACTGCTGCTGATCCTGCCGGTGGTGCCACAGCACGCGCCGGCGACGGAGTTCGTCCAGCATGTTGAGCGGCTGGCAAACGGGCTGCGTGTGGTCTTGGTAGAGGACTGCGCGTCGCGGCAGGTCAGCGTGCAGTTCTGGTTTGACGTTGGCTCAGGAAGTGATGAGCCGCCTGGTTCCGGGCTTTGTGAGGTCTACCGCAGGTCTCTGACCGGGCCGGGGTGGTTCGGAGGTCCACTGGCGGGGTCGGCTGTGCGTGGCGAGAGCGGGACGTTATCGGACGCTTGGTTTTTCGCGACGACCGTGCCGGTCGGTGGGCTTGAGACTGAGCTGTGTCGCCACGCCGGGCTGCTCGGCGTCGGCCGGCCGACGCGGGGAGCCGTTGGACTCACACGGTGGAAAGTGCGGAGAGAGGGCTGGCAGGCGGCGCCGTTCTCGGACGGGCAGTGGCAGGCCCTGCTGGCGACAGCATTTCCGCAGCACCCGTATGGGCACTTGCCCGGGGGGGAAATCGCCGCGGTGCGGTCGACAAACCCGCGGGCGGTAAACGAGCGGCTGTCGGAATGGTCTGTACCCGCCAATGCGACGCTCGTCGTCGTCGGTGCGCTCAGGACGGACGATGCGCTGCGCCGGATTCGGCAGCGCTTCGGCTGTCTGCCGTGGACGGATGTCCCGCCGCGCGCCCGGCCGGCTTTTCCGCCGGCGGAATTGGTGCATCTGCCGCCTGCCCAGGGTGACAGTCCTGGGCTGGATCTGGCCTGGGTCACGCCCGGAGCAGCGGCGGACGAGTTGGCGGCGCTCGACGTGCTGATGCACATGCTGTGCAACCCCGTGGACGGGCCGCTGAATGCGCGCTTGACCGCGGCAGGCTGTCGGCCGCCACACTGGACGCGGCAGGCGTGGCGGGAGGCCGGTTTGCTGGTTTTGTCGGTGGATCTTGAAGAAGAAGGCACGGAGGCACGGAGGCACGAAGGCACGGAGGGACGCTGCCGGGAGATCGAACGGATTGTTGGCGAGGAGCTGGCTCTCGTGATCGAGCGTCCGCCCGGCGAAGTGGCGCTTAATCGTGCGCGCGCCCTGGCGGCGCGTGATGTGCGGAATCGGCGGGCCTCGTTTCACGACTGGGCGTTGGAGCTTGGCTGGAGCGAGGTCGTAGCTGGTGACGTGGAACTGGCTGCTTGGGAGCTGCCGCGCCGCGAGCAACTCCGGGTCGGAGACGTGCAACGGGCCGCGGCGTTGCTGCGCGACACACGGACAGTAGTTCGACCGCGTGTAGCGCGGACCGGCGGCGGCATCGTCAGGCCGGCGCCGGCAGGACATTTCGGGACGCCGCCCAAGCGAACGGCCGGGCATACGCCGGTCGTGGTAGAGCTCGGCAACGGCGTGGCCGTGCGAATTTTCCACGTGGTGGACGCGGGTCCGACCGTTGTTGAGACGCGCGTACAGGGCGCTGGAGACTTGGCCCCCGCGATACACGCACTGCTGGCAGCGGGCTCCATCGAGTTCAGCACTCCGCAACTCCGTGACTACTTGTCCTATCACGGGCTCGACCTCTCGGCCGTGTGCGAGAAAGGGAGGACAGGGCTCATCAGCCGCGGCGCCGCGCGCGACGTTCCGCAGATGGTCGAGCTGCAAGCTCTGTTGCTGCAACGGCCGGACCGCAGTGCGGCAGCCCTCGCAGCGCTGGGCGGAATACGCCGCGTTGACGTGCGGATCATCGGCGACATCGAACCGCAGGCTGCGGAGGCCGCGGTGCGAGCTGTCTGGGAGGACTGGCGGCAGTACAATCCTCCGCTTGGCGTCCTGGGCGCTCCTGGCGTTTGGACGCCGAACAGATAGAAGGGCAGCCGCAGCATGATCGACCTGAAGCTCATCCGCGAGAACCCGGACCTGGTCAAGAAGGCCGCGCGCGACAAGAACATGAAGGTGGACATCGACCAGGTGCTCGCGGTCGATGGGCGGCGCCGTGCGCTCGAAACGGAATTCAACGACCTGCGCCACCAGCAAAACGTGGCGGGTGAGCACATCGCGAAGGCACCCAAGGAGGCCAAGGCTGAGCTCAGCAAGGCGCTGGGGCAGATCAAGACACGCCTCAAAGAAATCGATGTGGCACGGGACCAGGTGGACGCCGAACTGCGCGCGTTGCTGCTGCTCGTACCCCAGATTCCCGATCCGGCGGCACCCATCGGCCCCGACGCGTCGTGCAACGTAGAGATCCGCCGCGTGGGCACGCCGAAGCGGAAGGCGGACTATGGCTTTAAGTGCAAGGACCATCTGGAGCTGGGGTCTGCGCTGGGCATCATCGATATGGACCGCGGGGTGAAGATCGCGGGCACGCGGAATTACGTGCTCCGCGGGGCGGGGGCGCAATTGCACGAAGCCGTGCTCCGGCTGGCGTGGGATTTGATGAGTTCGCGCAGCTTTCTACCGCTGACCGTGCCGGTACTCGTCAACGACGCCCTCATGTATGGCACGGGCTTCTTCCCACTGCACCGCGAGGAGGTCTACCTCTGCGAGCGCGACGGACAGAGCCTCGTCGGGACGGCGGAAGTGCCGGTTACGGGCTATCACGGCGATGAAATCCTCGACGAAGCCGAGCTGCCGAAGCTGTACTTCGCCCGCAGCACGTGTTTTCGCCGCGAGGCGGGGGCGGCGGGCAAAGACACGCGCGGCCTGTACCGCATTCACTACTTTGACAAGATTGAGCAGGTCGTGGTGTGCAAGTCCGACCCGGCCGAATCCGCGAAATGGCACGCGGCGATCATCAAGAACGCCGAGGACCTGCTCCAGGCGCTCGAATTGCCCTACCGCGTGATGGAGGTTTGCACCGGCGACATGGGCCAGGGCAAGGTGCGGATGTACGATATCGAAACCTGGATGCCGAGCCGCGAGGCGTATGGCGAGACGCACAGCGCGAGCCGGTTCCACGATTTTCAGGCTCGGCGGCTGAATTTGCGGTACCGCCGAGCGGACACGGGCAAGCCGGAGTTCTGCCACACGCTGAACAACACGGTGATCGCGAGCCCGCGGATTTTGATTCCGCTCTTGGAGATCAATCAGAACGCCGACGGCAGCGTGACGATTCCGCCGGCGCTGCGGAAGTTCATGGGCGGGGCGGAACGAATCGCGTAGCGGCCGGGCTCTGTACCGGCCGTAGCGGCCCGCGCCCCCGCGTGGCCGTTTGTAGCTGCCGAGTTCCGCACCGGCCGGCGTGGATTTCGTGGTTTTTGCGGGCGACGCGGGCGTTGGCCGCTTCAACGTAATCCGAGCCGACCGCGCGAGCGGTCGGAGAAGCGCCCGCGAGCGGACAGAGGGGAACCGACAGCTCGCGCTGTCGGCTCGGATAACCGGACGGTCGCGCGCGGGCGCGGGCCGCTACGGCTGCCGGCTCTTACCCTCCGCTCAGGATCGCGACGAGTGGATCGATGTCGTCGAAATCCACGTGACCGTCACCGTTGCAGTCGGCGTTGAGCCAGTGGCAGCGGGGGTGCGCCAGATTCCAGACCAGGGGGTCGGCACCGAGGGCGGAGACGAACGCGTTGATGTCGTCGAAGTTGACGACGCCATCGCAGTTCAGGTCGCCGTAGAAGGCCTTCAAGCCTAGGCTGTGCCAGGTGCCCCCCGCGACGGCGACGAAGCCGCTGTTGGGCGCCGGGACGTTGCATTGGCCGACTTCGTTGTTTCCCCACGCCACGATCGAGCCCGCGTCCTGCGCGCTCGCCGGCGCGGCGGCCAGACTGCCAAGGACCATGCCGGCCCAAACGAACGTCGAAGCGCGAAACGCCGTTTTCATCACCCGTCCTCCTATCACGTCTTTCACAGCAGACTGCCAGACCCCGCAGCCCGCGCCGCAGGTCCGTCCAGAGTCGCCCAAACGCCCGATCGCCCCGCGTGTTCAGGTCAATCGCCGAACCCCGCGCGATCGTGCGCTCTTGCCGCGTCATACCAATCCGCGGCCTTCAGAATCAAGCCCGCAGCGGCGGCGTTTCGGGACGGCCTTCGTGTGGAGACGAGGCCCACCGCCGCCCCGCCGGGGCGGAGCGGGGGATGTGGCGTCTGGTTTCCGTGGGCCGCGCCCACGGCTACTCACCGCCGCCCCGTTGGGGCGGAGCGGGCGATGTGGCGTCCGCTTTCCGTGGGCTGCGCCCACGGCTACTCACCGCCGCCCCGCTGGGGCGGAGCGGGCCATTCGCGCCGTTGCGACCGAGGCTGGCTTTTCGCCCCGGAGATGTTCTCTGGTTTCGCAAGGTCGGTTTTCTCGATTTTATTGACACGCTGTCGCGCTCCTGGGTTTGGGTTCAGGTCGGGGTCGCAGCGGGTGCGG
>JAGVEP010000421.1 GCA_020058145.1 Phycisphaerae bacterium
CGTGCGCGAACGACCGGCGCGTGGTTCGCCTGGCGTCCGCGGAAATCGCCCGCAGTATTGGCTTGGAATCGGTGCGCGTGCGGCGTGAATCGTTGCGGCAGACGCTCACGGTGAACGCGGAAGTGGTCTACGACGCCACGATGTTCGCCCGCGTGACCGCGCGGGCGCCCGGCGTGGTCGCCCAGGTGCACAAAAACGTCGGTGATGCGGTGCAGCGCGGCGAAGTGCTCGCGCTGGTCGATTCGAGCGAGCTCGGGAATGCCAAGGCGGCCGTGCTGACCGCGGCCACGACACTGCGGCTCTGGGAGCGAAATCACGCCCGGCAACAACTCTTGCTTGCCCAGGGTATCGCCGCCGAACAAGAGGCCCTGGAGACCGAAACCAAGCTTGCGGAAAGCCGCATCGAGCTGGCGCGGGCGCGACAACGGCTGCAGAACCTGGGTTTGTCCAATGCGCAGATCGAGCAGGTGATCGCGGGGGATGATACGTCGTCCCTGCTGGAGCTGACGGCGCCGTTTGACGGCCTGGTCGTCGAGCGCGCCGCGACCATCGGCGAAGTCGTGGACATCATTGCGCCGCTGCTGGCCGTGGCGGGCACGACGTGCCTGTGGGCCATGCTCGACCTTGCGCAAGCCGACTTGCCGCAAGTTCAAGTCGGTCAGCCGGTCGTTTTGACGGTCGACGGAATGCGTGGCGAAGCATTCGCCGGCCGCGTCGCTTCCATCGACAGCCAGGCCGACCCGCGCACGCGCAGGATCAAGGCCCGCGCCGTAATTAAGAACGAGAGCGGCCTGTTGCGTGCGCACAGCTTCGGCCGTGCGGAGGTTTCGCTGCGCGCGGGCGAGCCGGCGTTGCTCGTGCCGAAGGCGGCGGTGCAATGGGACGGTTGCTGCAACGTGGTGTTCGTCGGCGAGTCCCAGACCCGGTTCCGTCCGCGCAAGCTCCGGCTGGGTTGCGAATCCGGTGACTTTTACGAAGTGCTGGAAGGTCTCAAGGGCGACGAAGCGGTTGTCACGCAGGGCAGTTTCCTGCTTAAGACTGAAATCCTCAAAGACAGCATTGGCGCGGGCTGCTGCGAGGTGGAACAACTGGCCAAGTAAGGCCGCGCGACGAATGAGGGAGCCATGCTGAATGCCGTCATCGCCTGGTCGCTGCAACACCGATTCATTGTCATGCTTGGCTCGGTCGTGCTCATCGCCGGCGGGCTGTACTCGTTGTCGCGCCTGCCCATCGACGCCTTTCCGGACACCACGCCGGTCCAGGTGCAGATCAACACGGTCGCCCCGGCGCTCGGGCCGCTCGAGATCGAGCAGCAGATCACCTTTTCCGTCGAGGCGGCCATCGGCGGGCTGCCCGGACTGACCGAGGTGCGCTCGATCTCGAAGTTCGGCCTTTCGCAGGTCACGGCGACGTTCGAGGACGGGATCGGCATTTACTTTGCGCGCCAGCTCATCAATGAGCGGCTCGGGACCGTCGAGCTGCCCACGGGCATCGAACGGCCGGAGATGGGTCCCGTCGCCACCGGCCTGGGCGAGATCTTCCACTACCTGGTTCGCGGCGCCGGTGAACACCCGCCGACGCTCATGGAGCTCACGACCATCCACGACTGGATCATCCGGCCACAGCTTCGAACCGTGCCCGGCGTGGCCGAGGTCAACACGTGGGGCGGGCAACGCCAGCAGTACCACGTGCTGGTCGACCCGGTGCGACTGGTCAAGCACGACCTGACGCTCGACGACGTGCTGGACGCGCTGCGCCACAACAACGTCACGGTGGGCGGCGGATACATCGTTCAGGCCGGCGAGGCCAGCCTGGTCCAGGGCATTGCGCTCACCACCGACACCGCCCAGATCGGCAACGTTGCCATCGCCGCGAAAGACGGCGTGTCCATCCGCATTCGCGACGTGGCCGACGTGCAATTGGGACACGAAATTCGTCGCGGCGGCGTCACCGCTGGTGGCCAGGGCGAGGCCGTCCTGGGCCTGGGATTCATGCTGATGGGTGAGAACAGCCATGCGGTCGCCAAGCGGCTGGAGGAGCGGCTCCAGGAAATCCGCAAGTCGCTGCCGGCAAATGTGGAGCTGCAACTCGTCTACGAGCGTACCGAGCTGGTCGATCACGTCATTGCCACGGTCAAACACAACCTGTATCTCGGCGCGATTCTGGTTGTCGCGGTGCTGTTTGCCTTTCTCGGGAATCTGCGGGCCGGGCTGATCGTGGCGCTGGCGATTCCGTTGGCGATGCTCTTCTCATTCAGCGCGATGCTGCAGTTTGGCATCACCGCCAGCCTGCTGAGCCTGGGGGCGATCGACTTCGGGCTAGTCGTGGACAGCTCGGTCATCATCGTTGAGAACTGCGTCCGCAAGCTCGCGCACGCGCGGCAGCGTGAGGAAGGGCCGGGTGTCGCGCCCGTCATCGACATCGTGCGTGACGCGGCGGTTGAAGTACGGCGCCCAACGATGTTCGGCGAGCTCATCATCATGATCGTCTACGTGCCGATCCTGCTGCTGGAAGGCGTCGAGGGCAAGCTCTTTCGGCCGATGGCGCTGACCGTCATCTTCGCGCTGCTCAGTTCACTGATCTTCTCGCTCACGCTCACGCCCGTTCTTTGCAGCCTGTTCCTGTCCCGTAAGGTGAAAGAACGGGAAAACCTGCTCGTTCGGGTGGCCCAGCGGGTGTACCGGCCATTCGTTCGGCTCGCGCTGCGTTATCGCTGGCCCGTCATTGCCGGCACGGCGCTGCTGCTGGCCGGCGGCGCCTATCTCGCGTCCCGGCTCGGCACGGCCTTCATCCCGCGCCTCTACGAGGAGGCGATCGTCATCAACACCGTTCGACTGCCCGGGGTCTCACTGGACGAATCGCTCCGCTACAGCACGGCGATCGAGGGGATCATCCGCAACAAATACCCCAACGAGGTCCGCGACGTGTGGAGCCGCACGGGCACAGCGGAGGTGGCCACGGATCCGATGGGGCTGGAGTTGACCGACGTCTTCATCACCCTCAAGCCCCGCGCGCAGTGGACGCGGGCCAAGACGCAGGCCGAGCTTACGAGTCTGATGGCCCAGGAGCTGTCCGGCCTACCCGCCATGCGCATGGTCTTCACCCAGCCCATCGAGATGCGCATCAACGAAATGACCGCCGGGATCCGCGCCGACGTCGGCGTCAAGATCTTCGGTGACGACTTGGACCAGCTCCGCGCCGCCGCGGCCGACGTGCAGGCGGTCTTGCGGTCGATTCACGGCAGCGCCGACGTGTTCACCGAGCCGATCACGGGCCAGCCCGTCCTGGAAATCCGCGTCGATCAGGACGCGATCGCGCGGTACGGCGTGCCCGCGTCGCAGGTGCTCGACGTGGTGCAGGCGATTGGGGAGACGAAGGTGGGCGAGATTCGCGCGGGCCAACGCCGTTTCGACCTGGTCGTGAAGCTCGCCGAACGGTACCGCCAGGATGCCAACGCTGTGGGCGGAATTCTCATCCCGACCACGACCGGCGAGCGGATTCCGCTCTCCAGTCTCGCCCAGATTCGCCAGACGGAAGGCCCTGCGACGATCACGCGCGAATGGCAGAAGCGGCGCAGCGTGGTGCAGTGCAACGTCCGCGGCCGCGATCTGGGCAGCTTCGTGGAGGAGGCGCGGCGCCGGATCGCGGACGCGGTACATCTGCCGACAGGCTATTACCTGACGTTCGGCGGCCAGTTCGAGCATTTGGAGCGGGCGAAAACCCGGCTCACGATCATCGTCCCGCTGGCGCTGGTTTCGATTCTCGTGCTGCTGTACTTCGGCACCGGCACGGTCCGCGACGCCCTGATCGTGCTGACCGGCGCCCCGTTCGCGGCCCTCGGTGGGATCGTGAGCCTTTGGCTGCGGGGCATGGACTTCACGGTCTCGGCGGGGGTGGGCTTCGTGGCCGTGTGCGGCGTCGCGATGCTCAGCGGACTCATGCTCGTGTCGACCATCAAGCGGCAGATCGCCGAGGGCCTGTCCATGGACGAGGCGATTGAGCGCAGCCGGCTCATTCGCCTGCGCCCGATTCTGATGACCGCGCTCGTGGCGGCGCTCGGCTTTGTTCCGATGGCGCTGAACACCGGCGTGGGCGCAGAAGTGCAACGCCCGCTGGCCACCGTGGTTATCGGCGGTGTGATCGCGGACAACGTGCTGACGTTGCTCGCGCTGCCCGCGCTGTACTCGCTTTTCGGCCAGCGTCGGTCACGCGAGCCGGTCGACGAGGCATCGTGCGTGTCCTGAAGCCGGTATAATCCTGCGTGGCGTCAGGCGGCCCCGGAGCGGCTCATGGACACATGGAAGGAATACGACCAGAACGTCATCAGCCACAGTGCCGCCCACCATCTCATGGCGATCGACGACCTGATCGGGAAGCTGGGCTACGCCCGCGTCTCGGACGTGGCCCGCCGACTGGGGATTACCCGCGGCAGCGTTTCCATCTCGCTCCGACCGCTGAAATCCGGCGGGCTCGTCGAGCAGGACGAGAACCGGCACTTGCGGCTGTCGGAGCACGGCCGGTCGCTGGTGGCCGGCATCAAGACCAAGCGGCACTTGATACAACGTCTTCTCGCGGAAGTCCTGGGCGTCGCCGCGGAGCAGGCGGAAATTGACGCGTGCAAGCTCGAGCACCTGCTCAGCAACCCGACCGCCCAGCGGCTCGTGGCTTTCCTGCGCTTCCTGGATTCCGACCCGCAGCGCGGACGGGCGTTCGTCGAAGCCTGGCGTGCTGCCGACGCGGCCTGCACGGGCGAGGCGGCGAGCTGCCCCACGTGTGAGACGGATTGTCTGGCGGCGCACGTGAGCGGGCCGACCCGCCCGAGGAGTCAGCGGTGACCAGCCTTTCGAACGCCGAGATCGTGCAGGAACTGAATCACCTGTTCGCCGAGGAACTGGATGCCGCCTTGCGGTACCTGCACCTGTCGCACGCGGTGCGGGGGATCAATCACCTGGTCGTCGGCCCCGTGTTCACCAAGGGGTTTCAGGAGACGATCGAGCACGCGGAGGTATTGGCGCACAAGATTCGCTCGCTGGGCGCGGTGCCGAAGCTGGACCTGAGCATCTCGCTGCCGCCCACGCCGCTGGACGCCAAGGAAGCTCTGGAAATGGCGCTGACCATCGAGGAGGCGGCGCTGGAGGCGTACCAGGACACCCTGCGGCGGGTGGAGGGCGACATTCCGCTCGAGGAGTTCATTCGGTCGCAGATTGTCGTCGAGTCGGAGCACGTGGCGGAGTTGAAGCAACTGCTCGTGGAGTAGCCGCCGGATGCGGAATGGTGGGCGGTGCCCACCCTACGAGAAAATGCGAAAGGTGGGCAGTGCCCACCCTACGAGGAACGCAGGATGCCAACGCGGACGTGCGTTATCACCGGTGCCAGCCGAGGGATCGGTCTGGCCACTGCACTGCGGTTTGCGAAAGACGGTTACGCGGTCGTCGGCGCTGCTCGCGACGCTACGGGTCTGGCGGCTGCGGCCAAGCAGATCACGGCTTCTGGCGGCGAATGCGAGGCCGTCGCGACCGACATGGCGGTGCCGGAAAACGCCGGGCGGCTGATCGACGCCGCGGTGCAGCGGTTCGGCCGCGTGGATGTGCTGGTAAATAACGCCGGCTGCGCACCGCTGGGGCCGATTGACGAAATTAGCGCGGCGGAGTTCGAACAGACGTACCGGCTGAACATCGCCGCTGTTTTTCACACGACTCAGGCAGTTTGGCCGGTGATGAAACGCCAGGGCGGCGGGGTGATCGTCAACATTTCGTCCGTCGCCTCGGTGGACCCGTTTGCGGGCTTTGCGGTGTACGGGGCGAGCAAGGCGTGGGTAAGTTTGTTCTCGCAGGCGGTCGCGGCGGAGGGGCAGCCGCTCGGGATTCGCGTTTTTGCCGTCGCGCCGGGTGCTGTGGAGACGAAGCTGATGCGCTCGGCGTTCCCGGACTTCCCGGCGGACCGCACGCTGGCGCCGGAAGAGGTCGCCGCGGTGATCCACGGGCTGTGCGACGAGACGTGGACACACTGCACGGGGCAGACGATCTTCGTGCGGAAATGAGATTCACCACGGAGGCACAGAGAACACAGAGAAGAGAGGTCTTTTCAGTTTTCACGGTTTTCTCTGTGTTCTCTGTGCCTCTGTGGTTTTCTTGCATGTTTTGAGCGTGGTGCCCCATGTTCAACCCGGCGGGGCAGAGACGGCCGCAAGCGACAGAGGAATACGCGCGGTCACGGGCGGCCCTACGGGCCTGGCTGGAACACGCGGGGGAGGAAGGCGGCCTCGAACATGATTCGCATTGCGGGCGCTGACGGCCGGCTGGCTCACTTTGCCGCTACGCACCAGGTAGCCCTGGGCGTGCTCCGCGTCCTGGAGGCGACGAGCCAGGGGCTGAGGTTCCAGGCTATCGCGGCGCGTCTGGCAACGGACGGCGTCAGTTCAGACGCGCAGTACATCCGCAACGTGTTGCAGAAACTCCGGAGCATCGGCATCGTGCGCCGCGAGAAAAGAGGACTCTATTCGCGGGCGGCGGGCTATGCCGTTACGGTAATCGGAAGTCCGGGCACCGCGGGCCCGCTGTGCTGGTCGCCGCAGCAGGCGCGACGGCAAGCCGAGGCTCGAGCGCGTGGCAAAATCCGCATTGTGGGCCGCGAGGGTCGGGCCGTGCAGTTCACCGCGGCGCAGCATGTGGCCCTGGGCGTGCTCCGCGAACTGAAGGCGTCCAATTGCGGCATGAAATCCACGACTATCGCCGCGCGTCTGGCTGAGCGCCAGGTGGATTGCGACCTGCAGCGCGTCATCGATACGCTGGTGCGGCTACGCGACGCCGGACTGGTGCACATGAATGAGCAACGGCGCTGGGTGCTGGACTCGGACTATGTCGTCACGGTTATCAAACCGCCGTCCCGAGTCGCGCCGCACTGGACCCAGACTGAACTAGACTGGACCCAGACCGATCGAGAGTTGTCGCACCGGCTGGGCCTCAGCCGGGAGCGCATCCGGCAGATACGGCGCGAACAGGGGATAGCCGATCCGCCTTTTAAGCATCTTCAACAGCCAACGATCGCATTCCGCCTCTGGTTGCGTCAGAATCGTGCGCGTGCGGGTGCGCTCACCGCGGAGCAACTCGCAACCGAGAGCGGGTGCAAGTTGCACCGCGAGACAATCGCCCGACATATGCTGGCGGAAGGCATTGCATGGGTCTGGCGGTCGCAAGCGAGGCCGGATTACTGGTTGTATTGCAACTGGGCTTTGCCTAGCTGGGACCTCGCTGACATCTGGGGCCGGTCAACAAGACGGTTCGCGATCTGGCGTTTGCGGGGCCACTATCGGCGACCGCAATGGAACCGGCTCACGATTCACAAGAAGAAAGGCACGCCCGAGTACGAAGAGTATTGCAAGGCTCTGGAAGCCGAGCGGCGTAAAGCACAGGCCTACCGACGCGCGCTGGTGCAGGGCCCGAAGGCTGCGTGTCGCGGCGGCAGCGGCCCTGAGGCGGAAGCCCCAAGTACGTGACGCGCGCGGCCAAGCTCAGCGCCGCGGTTCGGATGCCGAGTCCTTCGCCGGCACCGGACCCGCGAGCAGGACGTATTCCTCCGGCGCCGTGCGGTCGCCGTCGCAGATCAGGCTCCGTTCACACATTCCGACAGCAGCGCGACGGGTAGTCCCGGCACGCGGACGAACGCCGGATCGTTCGTTACGAAGAGGTCAACGTGCTGCTCCAGGGCCGTCGCCGCATGAATGGCGTCGGCGGTTTGCAGCCCATGTTGTGCTCGGATTCGCGCAGCGCTCTCGGCGATGTCCTGATCGAGCGACACTAATCCATACTCGGCGGAATCCAGCAGCAGGTCCCGGTAAACCTCCTCCAGCAGCGCGTCGCCGGCGCGGAGGGGCTTGACCAGCACCTCCAGCAGCACGAGCACACTGCTGACTACGCCAAACTGGTGGGCCGCGACGGCGTGCCAAAGCGGATCGAGCAATTCGGCATACGGCTCGAGTCGCTCAACCGTGTAGATGACCGAATTCGAGTCAAGGTAGACCGTGCCGCTGGCAGGCAGTTTCAGTCGTTCCATGACTGACGCTCGGCACGGATGTATGCGTCCACTTCGTCGGCCGTCGTGAAGAGTCGGTGTCCGGGCGCGCGGGCCAGGATTTCCGCGACCGATCGCCGAGCAGCGCGCGGAGAAATCGACGTGACGACTACCTCCACGGTCTGTCCAACCGGCAAATCGGGCGCCGACACCTCGATGCGACCGCCCGGCTGCACAGTCGTGCGGAGCTTTCGTGTACCTTCCATCATCGCACCTACCCGTACCTATTGTATCGGCGGCCGACGTGACAAATCCAGCAGCTTGGCCGGCGTTTCAGTCCTTCGCCGGCACCGGACCCGCCAGCAGGGCGTATTCCTCCAGCGGCGTGCGGTCGCCGGTGGCGATTAGCTCGCAGTTCAGGCGGAGCTTGGCCATTTCCACGTCGATGAAGCGGCGGGCGACACGCTTCTTGCGGTCACGCAGGGCGGTGAGTTTGGCGGAATCGAGGGCTGCGGCGGCGGGCGAGACGCCCACACCACCCTGACGGGGGTCGGCCGCTACATTTCCGGTCGCGCCGGCCGCCACGTCACGGCCGGTACAGAGCCCGGCCGCTACGTTTCCCGCCGCGTGCTGCATGAACAGATGCCCAATGTAGACCGCGATGGCGGCGTCGACGAGCTTGCGGCCGGCAAGGTCCATGTATTCCGTGTTCTGACTCTTCACGAACGCGATCGACCTCAGCACTTGCTCGCGGCCGGCGACGAGTTTGGACTTCAGTTCGGCCAGGAGCGGATCGGCCCCGTAGTTCCGCTCCTCGAATTCCGCCATGCGTTTCTCGAACGCGCCGGAGCACACCCCGCGGACGGCGGCGACGACCTGAAGCTGGCTCGTGCCCTCGTAAATGTTGGTGATGCGGGCGTCGCGGAGGTAGCGCTCCGCGGGGTAGTCGCGCATGTAGCCGGAACCGCCGAGGACTTGGATCGTGGTGTCCGCCACGCGGTTGCACATTTCCGATGCGTAGTACTTGCTCATCGGCGTCAACATGCCGCTGAGTCGTTTGAGCGTGCGGGACAGCTCCTTGCGCCGCTTGAGCTCGTCTTTGTCAGCGGGCGGGACGCCCACTCCACCCCCCGTGCCACCCACGCCTTCCAGCACCATCGTGTTGTTGTTCTCCAGATCGCAGATGCGGCTGGTCTCGTAGGTCAGCGCGCGGGCCGCTTCGAGCGCAATCTTCATGTCCGTGACCATCTCAGCGACCGCGGGAAACCGCTCGATCGGTCCGCCGAACTGCTTGCGCGAGTTGGCATACGTCCGGCCAAGCCGATACGCCGCCTCGGCGATGCCGAGGGACTGGCCGGCGATGCCGACGCGGGCACCGTTCATCAGGGCCATGACGTAGGTGATCAGGCCGCGTTGCCGCTGGCCGATCAGCCGGGCGGGCGCGTCGTCAAACACCAGCTCGCAGGTCGGCGAGCCGTGGATGCCGAGCTTGTGCTCCAGGTGGCGGACGCGGATGCGATTGCTGCGTTCGGAAATGAACAGGCTCAGCCCGCGGCCGTCGGCGATGTCGGGTTCGCTACGGGCCAGCGTCAGCAGCACCTCGCCGCAGCCATTGGTGATGAAGCGCTTGACGCCGCGGAGATACCACTCGCCGTTGTCCTCTTGCAGGGCCTTGAGGCGGATGGCCTGGAGGTCGCTGCCGGCGTCAGGCTCGGTGAGGACCATCGCGCCGGTGACCTCGCCGCGGGCGAACCGCGGGAGAAACTCGTCTTTGAGCGCGTCGTCGGCGAAGGCGTTGATCGTCTCGGCGATGCCCTGGAGGCCAAAGATGTTCATCAGCGAGGCGTCGGCCCGGCTGACCATCTCGATGGCCATGGTGTAGATGAGGTTGGGACAATTGAGGCCGCCGTACTTGCGCGGCAGCGTGAAGCCCATGAGGTCGGCCTGGCCGAGACGGCGCAGATTGTCCGCCACGAGCGGGTGTAGCGTGACGGTACCATCCTCGTTGAGCGTGTTGCCTTCGTCGTCGATTTGCTCGGCTCGCGGGGCGATGACGTTGCCCGCGACGTCGCCGACGATCTCAAGCACGCGGCGGTAGTTGTCGATCGCGTCGGGCTCGTCAACGGGGGCGTAATCCACGCCGGCCTGGGCGTCGACAAAGCCGCGTTCCTGCACGCGGGCAAGTTCGGCTAGGTCGAGGTGGTTGAAGAGGAAGAGGATGTCGTCGTTGTCGAGGAAGAAGTTGGGCACCACGCGGCTCCGTCAAGCAGTAGCGGGTATCAGCTTTCGCGCGGCGGACACGATCTCGCCGGCTGCGGCGTCCGCCTCCTGAAAGTCCGTCTCGTCAAAATTCTCGCCCCCGGTCCCCTCGGCCAGCCCGTTCGGATAGCGCGTCGCGATGTAATAGCGATCCAGGCGGCGGGCCTTACCGACCAGGTTTGTCAACTCCGGGTGATACCCCGCGGCCTGTTCAGCGAGCTTTCGCACGCTATGTGTAAACAGGCTTCGCTCGCCTTGCGCTATCAACACAGCCTTCAGGGCTGTCTCGCCTGACTGCTCGGCGTAGAAGCACGCGGGCGCCCAGAACTTGCCCTGGGCGTTCCAGCGCGCCGTCGCCAGGTTTTCTTCGGCTTGTCGAAGCCAGCGACGGGCCTGGTCAAGGTTTGCATTTGGTGGGCCGCTCATAGAGTGTTTTCCCTTCGCGCTCGATGGCGTCGAACATGATGGCCCGGCGGTCTTTCATCTGCTCACATTCAGCGGGCGTATAGACGATGACGTCCACGGGCATTCGGGAGTCGATCAACTCCAAGGCGCTTCCAATGCGATCCAGGAAGCGCTCCTGTGTTTCGCGAATCACGACCAAGTCGATATCGCTGCCTTCGTGAAAATCGCCGCGAGCATAGGACCCAAAGAGAATGATGCGCTCGGGATCGAGCCCGCGCAGACGATTCACAATTCGCTGCAATTCGTGCTCGACAGCGATCCAATGCCTTTGTTGCCAGAGGCTCATGACCATCGGCCTTACCGCTACTCCTTCGGTCGTTCCTTAATCGCCTTCACCATCATCGGAACCACCTGGTTCAGATCGCCGACGATGCCGTAGTGCGCCACGCCGAAGATCGGAGCTTCCTTGTCCCAGTTGATCGCGACGATTTTGGCGGATTCTTCCATGCCGGCGCGGTGCTGGATGGCCCCGCTGATGCCGCAGGCCACGTAGAGGGCCGGACGGACGGTCGTGCCGGTCTGGCCAATCTGGTGCGCCTTGTCAATGAAGCCGCCATCGACGGCGGCACGGGAGGCACCGATCGCCCCACCGATCGCGCCGGCGAGGTCGTGAATCACGCGGAAATTCTGCTTGCTGCCGACGCCGCCGCCGCCCGCGACGATCGTGCGGGCGCCCTTGAGATTCACCTTGCGGGGTTCGCGGTGTCGCTCAATCAACCGCACGGCGAAATCGTTGTCGTCGAACTTGATCTTTTCGGCAACGATTTCGCCCTGGCGCTGCATATTCGGCTCGCCGAGCGGCATAACGCCCTCGCGGACCGTGGCCATCTGCGGCCAGCGCTCCGGGTTGATGATCGTCGCGATGATGTTGCCGCCGAAAGCGGGTCGGATTTGAAGCAGCAGGTTCTTGTGCGTGGTCTTGGCAGCCGGGTCAGGCACGTCGGCCACATCCAGATCGGTGCAATCCGCGGTCAGCCCGGCGCGCATGGCGGAAGCACACCGCGGCGCGAGATCGCGCCCCAGCGGCGTCGCACCAAACAGCACGATCTGCGGCTTATGCTTCTCCGCGAGCGTCGTCACCACGCGGGCGTACGGGAGCGTCTGATAATGCTCCAGCCGACGATCTTCGGACAGGTAAACGTCGTCGGCACCGTGCTGAATGAGGCGGTACGCCAATTCGCGAACGTTCCAGCCAGGGAGGATGGCACCGACCTTCACGCCGAGGTGGTCGGCGAGCTCGCGGGCCTTGCCGCAGAGCTCCAGCGCGACGTCGTGCAGTGTGCCGTCTTCTTGTTCCGCGAAGATCCAGACTTCGCCTTTACGGTTCGGTGCGATCATGCCAACACCTGTAGGGTGGGCACTGCCCACCATTTCCCTGTCACGGTGGGCAGTGCCCACCCTACGGTCAACCTAGCGTATGGTCCACTACCAGCTCGCGAACCAGCCGGCGGATGCCTTCTTCCGTCGGCGGAATCTCCGTGTAACCCTGTTTCGTGAGGACGATCGACTGCACGCGGTGGACCTTGGTCGGCGAGCCCGCCAGACCGCACCACTTCAGGTCCGCCTGGATGTCGTCCAGGTCCCATTGCTCCAGCATCAGCCCACGCGAGCGCAGCGTTTCCGCCCGGCGTTCGACTTCGCGCTCGACATCTGCGGGCGAGACGCCCGCACCACCCGCGGCGGCCACCGCCGCCACGAGTTCCGCCCGCACGCGGGCGCGTTTGTATTTCATCACCCGCCGCGCCGCCGGTGGCCGCACTTCCCCCGCCGTGTCCAGCACGGTCACGAGCACCGGCAGCCGCACCTCGACGATTTCCCAGCCGTTGCCGACATTGCGGCGAATTCGGGCCGTGCGGTCGCGCAGGTCGATGAGACGCTCCAGGTACGTGACCTGCGGGATGCCGAGCTTCTCGGCACACTGCGGGCCGACCTGGGCGGTGTCACCGTCGATCGCTTGCCGGCCGCAGAAAACGAAGTCGTAGTTGCCGATGTGGCGAACGGCTTGGTTGAGGATATAGCTGGTGGCGAGGGTATCGCTGGCCGCAGCCCGACGGTCCGTGAGGAGAATCACGCGGTCGGCACCGCGGTACAGACAGTCCCGCAGGACATCAGCGGCTTTCGGCGGGCCCATGCTGACGACGGTGACCGTGCCGCCCCAGCGGTCGCGTACGTCGAGCGCGACCTCCAGGGCATGGAGGTCATCGGGGTTGAAGACGGTCGGCAGTGCGGCCCGGTTGACCGTGCCGTCGGCCTTCATCGCCTCGCCGGTGATGTTGGCGGTATCAGGAACCTGTTTGACGCAGACAATACTGTGGTAAGGCACGATCGTTGTCCCTCGCTGCGAAAGATGGGGTGCGAGAATAGCCGCCGGCGCCGCGTGCGTCAAGAGGTGAAGCCACGAAGCCACGGAGCGACGAAGCCACGAAGGGGTCAACTTCGGAGGTTTTCCAGGCTCCGGATCAGTCCTTGCAGGACGCGGTCGGTCTCGGCGCGCACCTCACCCAGTTCTGCGGAGACGCTGATTAAACCAAGCTCATGGGCCAGAATGAGTTGTGTCTGAAGCTCCATGAGCGAGCCGCGCGCCACTTTCAGGAAGCGAATATAGTCTGGCAAACTCTGGCGGCCGTGTCCCTCGGCGATATTCGATGGTACGGAAACGGCCGCGCGGCGCATCTGCGCCGTCAGCCCAAACTTCTCGCTGTCCGGCATCCCACGCGTGACTTGGTAGACACCCTTGGCGAGCTGCATCGCCTTCTGCCACGCAACGAGGTCCCGAAATGTCTTGATGTCACCGGCCAAGACGAGGTCTCCCAACGACGTCTCCGTCGCTTCGCCCTTCGTGGCTTCGTGGCTCCGTGGCTTCTCCCTTCGCACCTACTCTACGGTCACCGACTTCGCCAGATTCCGCGGCTTGTCCACGTCGCAGCCGCGGAGGACGGCGGCGTGGTAAGCGAGCAACTGCAGCGGTACGACCGTCACGAGGGGCTGGAGCGCTTCGGGCACGTCCGGTACGTAAAGGACCTCTTCGGCCAGGTGACCGATTTGCTCGTCGCCCTCGGTCGCGACCGCGATCACGCGGCCGCCGCGGCTGCGGACCTCTTCGATGTTGCTGATGACCTTCTCGTACAGGTGGTCGCGGACCGCGATGACGACGACCGGCATATCCGCATTGATGAGCGCGATCGGGCCGTGCTTCATCTCGGCCGCCGGGAGCCCCTCCGCATGAATGTAGCTGATTTCCTTGAGCTTCAGCGCGCCTTCCAACGCGATGGGGTACTGCAACCCGCGGCCGAGATACAGCCAGTTGTTCGCCTCTACAAAGTGCGCGGCAATCCTGCGCGTCTGGCTGGACAGGTCGAGCGTGCGTTCAATAGCCTCGGGCATCTTGCTGAGCGCGGTCAGATAGGCGCTGCACGCACTGTGGCCCAGGTGTCGCCGCCGGCCAAGAAACGCGGCCAGCAGGGATAGAACGGTGACCTGGCCGAGAAAAGCCTTGGTCGACGCGACTCCGATCTCGGGTCCGACGTGCAGATAAACGCCCGCGTCGGTTTCGCGTGCGATCGTGGAGCCGACCGCGTTGACAATGCCGAGCGCGAGGGCGCCCTTCTCCTTGGCTTCGCGCAGGGCCGCCAGCGTGTCGGCGGTTTCGCCGCTCTGCGAAATCGCGATCACCACCGTGCGGTCGTCAACCAGCGGGTTGCGATAGCGAAACTCACTTGCATACTCGACCTCGCACGGAATGCGGGCCATCTCCTCGATCAGGTACTCCCCGACGAGGCAGGCGTGCCACGCCGTCCCACACCCCGCCAGGATCACGCGTTGGCACCGGACAAGTTCACGCGTGGCCGCGGCCAGGCCGCCGAGAACCACGCGGCCCTCGGCCGGATCAATGCGCCCACGCAGGCAGGTCCGCAGCGCCTCCGGCTGCTCAAAGATCTCCTTGCTCATGAAATGCTGGTGGCCGCCGAGCTCGATCTGCTCAAGCGTCCACTCCACTTCCTCGACCTCCTTGGTCACCGGGAGGGCTTGCAGGTTGGTCGTGTGGAATCCGTCGCGCGATACGACAACCACCTCGTTATCGGACAAATAGATGACCTGCGGCGTGTGCTGGATGATCGCGGAGGCATCGGATGCGATGACGTATTCACCATCGCCGACCCCGACGATCAGCGGGCTACCCCGCCGGGCCGCGACGATGCGATCGGGCTCGTCCGCGTGCAACACGGTGATGCCGAAGGTGCCGCGGACGTCGCGCAGCGCGCGGCGCACGGCCTCTTCGAGGTCGCCGTCGTAGAAATAGCCGATGAGCTTGGCGAGGACCTCGGTGTCCGTCTCGCTATCGAACGCCACGCCCTTTTGTTCGAGGAAGGTGCGCAGGACGCGGTAGTTTTTAATGATGCCGTTGTGGACGAGGGCGAGCCGGCCGCTGGCGTCGGTGTGCGGGTGGGCGTTGATCTCGGTCGGGGCCCCGTGGGTAGCCCAGCGCGTGTGAGCCATGCCAACGGTGCTGCCACCCACGCTGCCGTCGAGTTTCTGTTCGAGTGTTGCGATGCGCCCGACGCTGCGGCGGATAACGAGTTCGCCGTGCTTGAGGACGGCGATCCCGGCGGAATCATAGCCGCGGTATTCGAGCCGCTTCAGACCTTCGAGCAGGATCGGGGTGGCCTCACGTTGACCGAGGTAGGCGACGATTCCGCACATGCTCTTCTCCCGCGCAACCGGTCACAGCCGGTGCAACTTATAGGGCACCGGCTGTGAGCCGATGTCCGCCTGGCAACGTGCCATTCTACTCACAATTACCGGTCCTGCGCATGACGAGCCGATTTTGGCACTTGCAAGCGATGCACCGACCGCGACGGGCCGATGATGTCATCGGTGCGAGGCGTTCCAGAGTGGACTAGTTGCGGGCCCTGCGGCCCTCATACTTGGGGTACGCGGACGGCGCGACGCGGTTCGCAAGCGCCGCCGGAGATTAGCGTAACTCGCGAGACTGCCATGAGTTCCATTAACGAAGCAGCCAAGTCGACGAAACTTGTTTCCCAGCTCTTGTTGGAGGACGCCGACCTGCGGGACATTGTCGAGGAGTTCGTTGGCGGCCTGGAGAGCCGCTTGGGTGAGCTAAAAGAAGCGCATCAGAAACTGGATTTCGAGATGCTCACCACCCTCGCGCATCGCCTCAAGGGAGCGGCCGGCTCCTACGGCTACCCGGAAATCAGCCGCTTGTGCGCGGCGATGGAGCAGAAGTTCGCGTCCCACCAGGCGGACGCCTTTGCGACCTACTGGATGGAACTCACGGGCTTCGCAGAGGCCGCCAGAGCGGGACTTGAGGTGGAGGCGTAAGGCGGATGGTGGGCGGTGCCCACCGTAGCGGCCGGGCTCTGCACCGGCCGGTGTGTAGCGGCCGGGCTCTGTACCGGCCGGTGTGTAGCGGCCGGGCTCTGTACCGGCCGTTCCGTGGAGGCATAAGGCGGATGGTGGGCGGTGCCCACCCTACGTGATCTTGAGCTGCGGCAGCGGCATTCGCTTGCGGGCCTGGTCTAAGATCGCCGTTTCGAGCCGCGTGACAAAATCGTCCAGCGCCGCGGCTACCGGGGGGTCCACGTCGGTGAAGTTGGCAAACGGCCGGCCCTCGTCGCCGTGCTGCCGAATCGCGATGTTCAGCGGGATCGCACCTAGAAACGGCACTTCCAGCGTTTCCGCCGCCGCCTTGGCGCCGCCGTGGCTGAAGATCTCATCGCGGTGCCCGCAGTGGGGGCAGACGTAGTAGCTCATGTTCTCGACGATGCCGAGCGGCTGAACACCGAGCTTCTGGTACATCTTCAGAGCCCGAACCGCGTCGAGCAGGGCCACCGGTTGCGGCGTGCAGACGACGACCGCACCGGTGAGCGGGATGCTCTGGGCCAGCGTGAGCGGGATATCACCCGTGCCGGGCGGCAAGTCGACGAAGAGATAGTCGAGTTCGCCCCAGTCGGTGCGGTCGAGGAATTCCTTGACGTATTTCTGCGCCATCGGGCCGCGCCAGATCACCGCCTGATCCGGGCGCACCAGGTAGCCGATGCTGACGAGCTTCAAGCCATCCACGATGGTGGGCAGGACGCGGCCGTGGTCGTCGAGATCGAGCTGCCGGTCGGAGGTGCCCGTCAGGATGGGCAGCGACGGGCCGTACACGTCGGCGTCGAGCAGCGCCGCCCTGCGACCTTTGCGCAACAGGCCGACGGCAGCGAGCACGGCGATCGTGCTCTTGCCGACGCCGCCCTTGCCGGCGCCGACGGCAATGACGTGCTTGACGCCAAACAGCGGGCTCAGCGGGGGCTGTGGCGAGTCGGGTTGTGCGGGCTGAGCACTATCAGACATCGGCGCTGCCTCCAGTCTATTAAGGATAGACGCCGGGCCGGGATGTACCAGCCCAGACGATTTTGGAATTTGGATTTTGGATTTTGGATTGGGGCTTGCCGGAGGCACAGTGGCGCGGCGCATCACTGGCCGGTGGGCGCGGCCGCTTTCAGGTGCATGTTTTTCCCGATCGTCGCCGCCCCCTGGGCGGAGATGATAAAGACGCTGCCGGTGCCATTGTGACACCGGAGGCACACAAAGTCCGGCGCGACGGCCGCGCGACCCTGGTTGTCCTTCACGACCTGTGATCCGTCCGCGCTGAACATCTGGGCGGCGGTCGCACCGGTCGTGTCGATCCGGAATACGTGCGTCCGCACATCGCCGACGCGGGCTTCGCTTTCTCCAACGAGCGCCGGCCCGGCCGCCGAATTGCTGCGCCCGGCGTAGGGCATGTGGCAACTCGCGCACGCCAGTTTCTCGGTGTAATCGCCGCGGACGAGCGTGAAGTCGTCGTGGAACGCCATGTTGTGGTCGGGGTGGCAGGCGGCGCAGTCGTTGCGCAAGCCCTGGCTGCGAGCGTAAGTCGTCGAAACGTGTGGATCGTGGCAGACCGTGCAACTGAACTGCGCGTGTCCGCCGCTGGCACGCAGCTCGGCGAACTGTGCACTGTGGCTGATGAAGCCGCCCGCCGCAGTGATGACGTTCGGGTCATCCCCGTCGAGATGGCAACGGGCGCAAATCCGGCCACTGGGATCGGCGAAGATCTTGCGGGCGCGTGGGTCTTTGACGTGGTTCGAGCCGGGTCCGTGGCAAGCCTCGCACGTCACGCCCGGCTCGGCCCAGGTACCTTGGATGCCCGGCCGGCCGTCCTGGAACTGCGGCCGCGCGGCGTCTTGGGGCTGCGCACCGACCGCGTGGCAGCGAAAACACTCGTACGCGTATGCGCGCGGCTGCGTTTGCTCCGGTTTGTAGGCCGCAAAGCTCGCCGTCGTCCCGTTTTGCAGGAAATCGAGGTACCACTGCGCGTGGGTGCCGGCAGTGCCATCGGTCAGGACATATCCGTCGGCGTCGACGAAGAAAGCACCGTGCGTGTAGCCGCCGATGACGTAGCTCACGTCGCGCCAGGTCCTGCCCACCGGCGGGTTTGGCACGCCGGCGCGCGTGCCCGCGGCGGGATACTGCGGGGCCGCGTCTTCGACGCGTTTGAGGGCTTGGCCGTGCCCGTGTGCGTGGGTCAGCTCGGCGTAATCGGGGTGACAAGCCGCGCAGGCCGCCGAGCCGATGTAGCTGGCGCCGAAGTTATTCGGATCGGTCGTGTTATTGAAGACGCCTGGCCCGGCGCTCTCCTCGGACGGGACCGCGAGCGGGCAGGCGCCGAGGAGCAGCGGCAGTGCGGCTGTAAACAGCACCCGTACTAGCGATGATGACATTCGGAACACAAGTCTATCCAATTGGCGCGCAAAGCGCTGCGCCGCTCCTCGGGACGGGTCGCCAGCGTACCGAGTTCGCTGTCCTCTGGAAACAGGCCCGCGTAGTGCGGGTTGTGACAGGAATAGCAGGTCACCTGGCCGTCGCCGAGCGGCAGCCGGGCCGGCTCGCGCTGCGACGCGGAGACCATTTTGGCCAGGTCCACCAGGGGGGAGTCATGCGTGCGCCGCAATTCGCGGGTCAGCATCCACTCGCGAATCCGCGGCGTGACCGGGCGATCCACGTGTCCCTGCGGCGAAAGGTCCCAGTGGCGCGTGTGACAATTCAGGCAAAGCTGCGACGTCGCCGTCCGCAGGTGCGGCTCGAACTTGCGTTGGCCGTCCGCGGTGACTTCGGGCCGCCGGGTGTGACAGAAAAGGCAGGCGTCTTCGCGAACGCGTCCGGAGGCGTCGCGCTGCCGATGGGGGCTGAAACGCTCGCCGATTTCGGTGCGGTGGCACGTGCCGCAGTACTCCAGGGTGCGCTGCGGGTCGTAGCCGCGCAGCAGCTTCGCGTTGATTTCGGGCCGCCGCACGGCCGGGTCGCAGTGGCGCTCGATATCGTGACAGGTCAGGCAGCCGATCGTGCCGTGAATGTCCGGAAAGCCATCGGGTACGCTGACGAGATCGGATGTGATGGGCCGCCCGATGGGGTGCGGGTCGGCCGGTGCCTGCGCGCCGTCGTGGCACGACAGGCATAGTCTATCCGACTCCGCCAGGGCAATGGGCAGCAGGCGTTCGCCCGCGGTCTGGTGGCATTTCGTACACCGCGCGGGATCCCAATGCGGGTTGATCGCCGCCGTAGCGGATGAACGTGGTTTCCAGTTGCTGGCCGGGGCGGATGACGGCGCGCGCAGCGCCGGGGCCTGGGTACCGAGCCACGCGTATACGCGGATGCCGGGTTCATTCAGTTGCTCGGAGACCAGCACGTAGTACGCGGGCTGGGCATCGGGCGGCAACTTCAGCGCGGTGCGCGGCGCCCGTTGGCTGACGGCGATTCCGCTGGGCAACGTCAATTCACCGCCGCCGGACTGCGGTTCGCCAAAGGTCAGGAGCGGCGTGCCGTCGGGTGAAAACGCGTGGACGCGCTGCGCGAAGGCATCCGTGACGAAAATCGTACCGTCGGGGCCGACGGCCAGGTCCTTCGGACGCGCGAACGTCCCCGGCGAATCGCCGTGCTGCCCAAGCGTGCGAATCCACTGGCCGTCCGGCGTCAAGATCTGCACGCGGTAGTTCAGCAGGTCGACGACGCACACGTTGCCGTCAGGCGTGCGGGCCAGGCTGCGGGGCAACTTGAACTGCAGCGCTGCATCGCCGTGCGCGCCGATGGTGCGGAGATAGTGCCCGCTGGCGAGGTCGAAGACTTCGATCGTGTGGCGGGCGAGGTTGGTGACCCAGACGGTCTCGGCGACGGCGAGCACGCCCCCGGCGCGGAATTCGCCGCCGTCGAACGTGTACCGGCAACGCTGACGGCCGGCAGCATCCACCCGGCGCACGCCGCCCCGGTCGCAGATCAGCCGGTCGCCGCCGGGCAGGATGTCCACGGCGAAGGGATGTTCCAGCGGCGGGTCAAAGACCTCCTCGACGACCCGGTCCGCGGTCGCATCCCAGCGAAAAATCGTGTTCAGGGCGTTGTCGCAGATCAGCACGGTTGTATCGCGGGCCGCGAGGCCGGTTGGATTCGCGATCGTCAGCGGCGGCGGCGGTTCGGCGCCGAAGAGGAACAGCGCCAGGTCAACCTGGGTTTGCGAGAGCGGAGCCGCACCGTGCAGCGTGCCCAGTGCGATCACGCGTGGCACCTGCGGCTGGGGGGGATAGAACCGCGCGCTGTCCGCGCCGTGCGACCCACGCCCGCCGATTTCGCAGCCCGGTAGTAGTGCGGCCAGTATCCAGCAAACCGGCACGAGCGCACGCAGGCGCGGAGAGGCCGCTCCTTCGTGCCTTCGTGCCTTCGTGCCTTCGTGCCTGTTCATATCACAACCGATGACACGTCACGCACAACCGGCTGCGGTCGTTCGCCACCCGCAGCATGTGTCCGTGGCGCCCGGTGTTGTGGGCGTCGTGACAGGTCGTGCATTGAACGTGACCGTCCGCCAACAGTAGCCCGGCCGCTTCCACCGCGGCCCGCGGCTCAAAACGCTCGTCCACGCTCGGGTACGGCACGCCGACCGGATGGCTGCGCAGCCCGCGCGTCCCAAGCCGGGAGTTGCCCAATTGTGCGCTCACCGCGACGGCGTGCGCGGAGGAATACACGTCCGGGGCGGTGACACCATCGTGGCAGCCCAGGCAGAGCAGGGACCAGCTCGTCAGCTCGATGCCCGGGCCCTGGTACGGGCGCAAGAGCTGCGTCGTCGTCGCCCGGCGATCCAGCCGCGGCGGCGGGACACCCATCAGGTGCGGCGTGTGGCACGGCAGGCACAGGTCGCGGCCGCTGCGGCCCCCCTGCGTGAAGTCGTGCTTGCTGCCGATCAGGCCGCTGAAAAGCGAGGCGCGCGCCCAGGCCTCGGCGGCGTCCTCGAGTTCCGGGGGTGTAGGTTGCGTCGCGCTCGGCTGCGTCGTGGCTGGCTGAGTCGTCGCCTGGGGGGCACCGGCCTCCGCGCCGATCACACCGCCGACCGTGGCCAGGACGGACATCGCCAGGCCCGCCAGCGCGGCGACCGACGTCCGCCACACGGGGCCGCCGCTACGGCGACCTTCAGGCGCCTCGCCTTCCCGCGTCCGACGCCAACACCCACCGTTCATTGCCGCGCTCCTGTGCACCAGATTTGCTCGACCGCGGCAGGACTATACCCGGCGGTCCGGCGGTCCACAATACAAACCACTCGCCAAGTCCACCGCTCTGACGAACCAATATTTGTCGCACCTTGGCGGCTGCGGCGAACGGCTGCCGGGGCGGCCTGAGCGGGGGTGGCGGGGGAACTTGGGGGTGGCCGGC
>JAGVEP010000497.1 GCA_020058145.1 Phycisphaerae bacterium
GGACCTGGATACGCGACCCGTCGGCGGGGACACACCGCGGCGTGCGCGCAGCGCACTCGGGGCTGTCGAGGCTCGGAGCCGGTTCGCGGGCCAGAGGCATCGCACTACCGCCTTGATTTGTCGCCGTCGCCGGCAGCGAACATCCGGGCGCACTGCGGGCGACCGATTTCACATCATCGCTACATGCACAACGGCAAGTCGTATGCCGCGCAGGCAGCGCAAACAGCCACCCTCCCAGGCGGGTGGCACGCAAGATGCATCCCGCCGGTCAGGTAGCGGGAGTTGCGCGCTAGCCGCCAAAGTGGTATTCTAACGGATAATGATGATGAGCAGCAGCGGACGTCGTGGGCGGGTGCATCCTGGCGTTTTGTTTGTAATCCTGGCGGCCACACTGTGCGCCACGGCCGGCGGCTGCCCCGACTTCCGCGACGGCGTCGTGGATGCGGTCGAGGGGGCGACCAGGACCATCTTGCTGGACGCCGGCGATCCCCAAGAGGCGGCCACTAGCGCTGGACGCGGAATCTTCAGCGCGGTGCTCGATCTCTTGTTTGGCCGCTTCCGATCCGACAGAACGGTGAACTGATTTTCCCGATTCTAGGAATCGCGCCCGCCGAGGGCCGGCGGCGGCGCGGCATGCTACCTGATGTCGTGGCACGTGAAGCAAAGCTCCGAACCCTCGATCGGAACCGTCAGCCGGTATTGCTCCGTGCTGTACAGGTTGTGGCACGATATGCAGCTCACGCGGCCGTCCGGCAGCGGGACTGTCCGCGGCAGCAGAGTCGCTGGCCGATAGCGCGTGCCCGAGCCATTTCTTGAGGCACTCGGATATCGGACGCCAATCGGATGATTGGCACCGACGTCCCCCATGGAAAACGTGTGCATCGAGCCGTCGGCGTTCAGGGCTTCCGAGGCGCTCACCCCGTCGTGGCACTCCAGGCAGCGCCTCGACGCGGAGTCGACGAACCCACCCGCGGAATGCCCGCCATCGCGCTCGGAAGTGACATGCGCAACTCCGACGACGGACCAGTGTGCTCCGCCGGCACCACCGGGGTTGCGGTCGGAGTGACAGTTCGTGCAGAACTGCGTGAAGTCCTGGGCCTGGCCGCCAGTCCCATTCCAGTTGCGAAGGTGGGGATCGCCGCCTCGTTGCGCTGCGGGAATGTCGGTGTGGCACGTCAGGCAGGTTATCGCCCCACTGGGGTCGAGCGGCCAGCCGGCCGGAATCGTCATTCCTCGCGGCGGAGACACGTGCACGGGGTGATTGGTGAGTCCGGGCCCTGCGCGTAGAAGCTGGAATTCGGCGTCGCGGTCCCCAGTTTGGTCGGCAACAGCGCCAACAGCAAGAAACACGGCGCCGAGCACAACAAGCCGCGGCGCGCTGGTCGGCCCAGGCCGGGTGGAGATCGATTTCATCGCTGTTTCTCCAACTGGCGGCGGCGGCAAGGCGTACGAGGGACATCGACTCCGCCCCAGCTCGGGCCGCCGTCGATTTCGGGTGGGCCAGCCCCCCGGCGGTCAGGGGAATCCGTCGCGCCGCCTCCTAGCCTGGAATGAACGGTTCAAATTGGCGGCGCGCCGGGCAAGTGCGGACAGCCGCCTCGCGCGCCGTCAGCCGATGGCGTGTGCAGACGGCTCGCGGTGGAGCGTATTATCGGTCGCGCCAGAGCGATCTGTGTGACCCGTTCCCGAACTCTGGAAAATGCGACCCGTCAGTTCCGCTAGTGAGAAACCGCTCCCGAACGCGATGCGCAGGTTCGGGTCCGGGAAATCCATAACTGCCTTAATTCTCACGGCTTTACACCACTTTGAGCCTCATCCTCCCTGATCGCGGCAAGCTCGCCTACGCAGTGGCACGCCAGTTGTAGCCGGGGGAAACGGTGAGAGTCCGCGCCGATGCGGCGGACAAGTAGCAAAGCCATGTTAGGAGGCTCGTCATGCGGCTAGTCGGACGTGTGATTCTGGTTGTGGCGGTGGCGGCGTCGGCCAGCGCGCAGTCGCTGACGTATATCCGGTCGTTGCAAGCTGAGCTGCGCAGTCCGTCGCGCAGCGCGGTTGCGGCCGACGGCACCATCCTGGTGACCGACACCTTCTATGACCACGTCGCGCGGTTTGACGCGGGCGGGAACCTGCTCGGCACGTGGCCGGTGCCGGAAGGGCCGGTCGGCATTGCCGTGCACCCGGATGGCCGATACTTCGTGGCGCTGCGGCAACCCGCAAAGGTGGCCATCTACGACAGCTCTTTCACGCGGGTCGGCTACCTGGGTGAAGGACTCGTCACGTTTGTCCGTCCAACCGACATCGATGTCGCCACCAACACCGGCAATATCTACGTTGCGGATCCCGGCGCCGACCGGGTTTACGGGTTCAACTCGGCCGGGGCACTGGTATTGACGCTCGGCACACGGGGCAGTGGCAACGGGCAGTTCCGTTCGCCCAGCGCCGTCACGGTCGACGAAACGCTCAATCGGCTGATCGTCGCCGATCACGACAACTTTCGCGTCCAGGTGTTCACGACGGCCGGGGCCTTCGTGCGGAAATTTGGCGACCGCAACAAATATCCCAAGAACCAACCGGCCGAAGGCTGGACGCCGCGCACCCAGGGGCTGACCGTTGACGCGCAGAGCCGCATCTACGTGGCCGACGCGCTGATGAGCCACGTGCGGCTGTTCAACTCGGCGGGGACCGAGTTGGTCAAGCTGTTGCAATACGGTTCGAGTCCCGGCCAACTCCGCACGCCGTGTGACCTGGCGCTCAGTCCGGATGGCTCGAAGGCGTACGTGGTAAACACGAGCGCTGCGGCGGTAGAGGTGTACCAGGTTTCGTCGCGCATGGGCGCCGACGGCCCCAGGGCGCCAGAGGCAAGCCCCGGGGGTTCGTCCTGGTGTGAGTACGACTTCCTGAGCAGTCTCTGGGGCGGCGGAGGGTACCGCACGGTCTACGAAGGGCCGCATTTTATCGAATCCCCGATCACCTGCGGGCGCTGTCACGCCATCCGCAGCCAGCCGGGCGGGCACGAGGGCTTGCCCGAGGGTCAAGCGGTGTTGTGCATGTCCTGCCATACCGCGGGTGGCCAGGGTCTGGACCTGCCGATTCATGCCCTGGACCTGGCGGATCCGTACGGCACGAACCCCGCGGCCGTCGATGGACAGGGCCGGTCGCACGCCTGGAACGTGCCGGCGGTGAGCGCTTCGGCGGACTCGGTTGGGCCCACCGCCGGCGGGGAGATGGCCCGCTATCTCACCGGCGGGGTGATGAAATGCGCCACGTGCCACAGCGGGCACAACAACACCGCGGGTGCTCCGTATCTGCGCGTGAGCAATACTCGCGACGCGATGTGCAAGGAGTGCCACGCGCCGCGGAATGAGGGCTTGGGCCAGCGCGGCACACACCCGGTGGGCTTCACGTATCCCGGCGGCACGGGTGAGTTCCCCCCGGCCGGGGATCTGACGCCGCTGTTCATCAAGGACGGGCGCGTGGAGTGCATGACCTGTCACGCACCACACTACGCGGACTCGGGCGGGGCCAACGCGGGCGAAGGCGATGGAATGCTGCTGCGGACCACCAACGACGACACGCTCTGCCGGACTTGCCACGCCGGCCACGTCGGGCACACGCCGGGCGGGAGCTGGCAGCCGAGCTGCAAAGACTGCCACGATCCGCATGATCCGAACAGTCAGAACCTGTCCCTGGTGGCGCGGACGGTGCGCAACCAGACGCTGGGGCAGGATAAGCCGGTGGTTTTCACCGCGCGCAGCGGTCCCAACAGTTTCGACGATGGCGATCCGGCGGTCAACGACGGCATCTGCCAGGTCTGTCACACGGCGACGGCGTACCACCAGCACGACGGCTCCGGGGCTGCGCACAACGACGGCACCACGTGTACCGACTGTCATCCCCACAACGCCGGCTTCATGGCGACCGGCGGGTCGTGCACGGACTGCCACGCCAATCCGCAAGATAACGGCGACAACGTACCGCCGGGCGGCCGGCGGGCGGTAGTGGGCGAGTTCCCCGCAAGCAATGCGCATGCCCACTACGGAACGCAGTTGGGCGGTGATGCGTGCCTGGTCTGCCACGCGCAAACCACGCACATGGACGGGTACGTTGACCTGATCGACCCCGACAGCGGCAGCATCTATCGGTTCGTGCGACCGGGCGACCTCACTTCCGACCCGGACCTCTCGGATTTCTGCACGCACTGTCACGACGCGAACGGTGCCGCACGTTTGCCGAACCCGCAGGATCCGTTCGGCAATGGCAACCCACCGCCGGATGTAGCCTCGAAGTTCCAAGGCACATTGCAGTGGAACGAATGGTACGGCGACACGTGCATGGGCGAGGAAGGCACGTTGCGGGCGGTCAACAGCCACCACGACATCAGCAGTGCCGATCAGACTCTAAGCGGCGCCAAACTCGAATGCCTGAACTGCCACGGTGCCCACACGGCCGCAGCGTCGCAGAAAACTGTGGATCCGTTCAACGCGACCAGCCCGTGGAGCGGGACGGGCAATGCGTTCTGCCTGGCCTGCCACAGTGGCGGGAACGGCCCGACCGATCCGGGTTTCCCGCCCAACGTGTTTGGCCCGACTGTTCCGTTGCGCGGTCTGGATACGTGCGATTACACCGCGCAGCCGTGGTACGTGGACTACACCTGGACGCATTCGGCCCACGGACTGGACTCGAAGCGCGCCTGGCCGGGTTACTCCGGTGCACCGGGTGCCGATGTGAATTGTGCGGACTGCCATGATCCGCACGGGTCTTGGACGCCAACCAACCCGACGGGCAATCCGTACATGATCCGCGATTTCGTGGATGGAACCATGTACGTGGACGACGGGAACCCGGCTCACGGCTGGACCGGTCCGCCCTGGAACACCTTTGGAACAGCCCGCCCCGTGACGATTGCGATCAACGGCGTCACGGTTGGTTGGGGCACACCTGCGGGCCTGTGCAGCGCCTGCCACGCGGACTGGCTGGAGGCCATGCACTTCCACGAAATCTGCACCGGCTGCCAGACCTGCCACGGCCACGGCCAGGCGTGGGGCGAATACGACTGGGAGGGTGGCGACCACGATACGCCGTGCCCGACCCGCGCGAACTCGTCGCGGCCACCGGCTCACGATCGAAATGTGTTTCCGACGCTCCAGGTGCCCGTCCCGACCGAAGGCCGGCGCACTGAAACGGATTAGTTAGAGCGGTTTCAAGAATGGTCGGCTGCCTCGGGAGGGCGAGCCTTTCGGTGAGCCACGGCTCGGCTCCCGAGGTGCCCACCATTTCGACGCTCACCCGGCCAGGCCGGCCGCACGGATCAGAAGTGCACTTTCACCAGTGGACGCAGCAGCAGCGCGAACACAATCGACAGAACCAGCAGCGAAATCAGCCAGTGAACGTCCACGCCGAGCATCGGCAGCGCGCGTTTCGGATAGCGAATCTCGAGCGCCTCAAACGCTGACGAGGAGGGGATCGACGGCTCCGCCGAGTACAGCACTCGAGCCAGCCAGGTGCCGCCCCGCAGTGTGCCGACGCGTGGCAAACCACCGCCCACGCACAAGGGCAGCTCCACCCGGTCGGCACCCGCGCCAAACGCCAGCGCGAAGTTCCCCGCCCGCTCCGGCGTGATGCGCCAATCCACGGTCCGTAGCGCCGGCACACGACAGGGGTCGCCCGCGTTA
>JAGVEP010000166.1 GCA_020058145.1 Phycisphaerae bacterium
CCGGTTCCGGCCGCACGAGCGCTTCGATTACCTCGTGTCCCTCGTGTTCCTGGCCCAGGAACCCGGCAATCTCTCCGGCGGGAGCACTGCCCGAGGTCTCGATCTTCTGCTCCTCCGCGCGCTGCACGATGCGCAGGAACAGCGCTTCGAGGCGGTCGCGCGGCGTAGCTATGGTCAGTGTCTTACCCTCGCGCGCAGCGACCAGCCGCGAGACTTCGTCGAGCGTCGTGGCCGCCAGCCGCTCGCAGGTCATTTGGACCATATCGCGGCGGCTGAGAATGTCCTCCAGCGGTCCGTTTTCCTGTACGCAGCCGCCGTAGAGGATCGTCACGCGGTCGCAAACCTCCTCGACGTCGGCGAGCAGGTGGCTCGAAAGCAGGATCGTCTTTTTGTAGTGCTTGCCGAGACGCAGGATGATGTCCTTGACCAGTTTGGAGCCGATCGGATCGAGGCCGCTGGTGGGTTCGTCGAGGATCAGCAGGTCCGGGTCGTTGATGAGCGCCTGGGCCAGCCCGATGCGCCGCGCCATGCCCTTGGAATATTCGCCGACCGGGCGGCGCGCGGCGGAGCGCAGCCCGACCATCTCGAGCAACTCCTCGATGCGCTGCTTGCGGTCGCGGCGGTCGAGGCGGAAGAGCGTGCCGTAGTAGTCCAGCGTTTCGCGCGCGTTCAAGAAGCGGTAAAGGTACGATTCCTCCGGCAAGTAGCCGATGCGCGCCTTGATCGCCACGTCATCCGGAGCGCGGCCGAAGACCGAGACGCGGCCACGGGTCGGATAGAGCAGCCCCAGGATCATCTTGATGGTCGTGCTCTTGCCGGAGCCGTTGGGACCGAGCAGGCCGAAAACCTCGCCGGGCCGGATGTCGAGGTCTACGTCGTTGACGGCCCGCACGCGGGCACGCCGCCAGAAGTCGCGGAAGACCTTGGTGAGCCCGACGGCCTTGATGACGGATTGCGTGTCGCCGCTCATTTCCGGCCCTTTTCGCCCCGCGTCCTGGCCGTGCGTTCCTCCTCGAACAGCTCGGCCTTGCGCTGCGGGTCGCTCTTGACGTGGATTTCGATTTCCTGCTGGTCGGGCACGAAAACGATCTCGTTCTGCTTGCTACCAAGGATTTCGCGCCGCATCTGCACCCACAGACCGAGGAGCGTGATGTCGGGCTGAATGCGGCGCTGCTCGACGTACTTCTGAAACTCCTCGTACTCGCGGCGTACTTTCTGGTTGATCTGGTCGGCCTGGGCTTCGGCCTCGGCGAGCTTGACCGCCACCTGCCCGGCTCCGTCGCGCTTCGCTTCGTCGAGCACGGCGTCGACGGCGGCCAGCCGCTGGTCCAGCTCCGCCTGATCCGCACCGCGCAACTGCGCATCGCCGTAGGCGTTAATCAGCTCGATCAACTGGGCGTACTTGTCCCCGGCGGCGCGATTCAGGATTTCCGACTCGGCCTCGCGGGCCTCGTCCTGCAAGCGCAGCCGCTCGTTTTCCGCCCGGACCACCTCGAGGAACGCCGGCCGCACCGCGCCCGGCTCGATCGTGAACGCCACGACCTGCGCTACCTGCACCCCAGTCTGCAGCTCGTCGAGTGCCGCCTGCAGCCGCTGTTTGACGCCGTCGCGCACGGCTTCCAGGGCGGTGCGGGTCACTTGTTCGACCGTGCGGCCCGCGATCTCGCGCACCACCGCGGTCTCGGTCAGGCGCCGCAGCAGCGGTTTGAAGTCCGCCGGCGCTGCGCCGACGTTCTGCACGAACAAATCCGCCGCGCGGATCTGGTACTGCACCTCCCAGCGTCCGTGCGACAGGTTGCGGTCGCCTGTGAACATGGCCCCATCGAGCCCCGGGGTCAGGCTGGTGGACTGGGCGACGAGTTCGGACAAGTCCTGGCTGGTTTCCGCCTGGGGGTTGTTGAACAGGAAGGTGGCTACGCTTAGTTCCTGGGGCTTTCCGGGCACGACGTACTTCTTGTCAAACGGGTCCGGCAGTGACCAGTACCAGCCCTGCGTGAAGACCGACGTTTCGCCGCGCTCGCTGGCAATCGTGCGCAGCTTGCCTAGTCGGGCTACCAGCCCCTGCTCGCCCGGCTCCACCCGGAACACGCCGGAGAGCAGGTAGAGCGCGACGAGCACGACCATGACGACGCGGAGGATGTTGAAACTCGCCCGCAGCGCCTGAACAAGCGCTTCCTGGGCCGGGTCGGAGAGCGGCCCCAGCGGTGCGTGGGGAGCCCCCACCGGCGCGACGCCTGTTCCGCCCGCGTGCCCGTGGTCGTGCGCATGAATGTGTTCCACGTCCATCGGAATCACCTCGCGGAAGCCGGCTGGGTGGTCGTGCTCACCGGGGGATGCACGAAAACATCAAAGAAGGGCGACTTTTCGTCCAGGAAGATGGTGGTCTTCTGTTGCAGGGCCGCCCGCGTCGCATCGAGCCAGCGCAGCCACTCGAAGAAACCTCGATCCGCCGCGGGAATCTGCCCCAGGATGCGCGAGCTGGCCTGCACGCCCGCGGAGCGGATCTCCTGGGCCCGCCGCTCGGCGAAGGCGAGGATTTGCTTGGCGCTCGCCTCCGCTCGCGCCCGGATGCCGTCGGCTTTCGAGCGCCCTTCCTGCTTATACCGCGCCGCGAGCTTGTTGCGCTCCTGAATCATGCTCGCGAACACCTGTTGCGTGGCTTCCTTGGGCAGCGAAATGCGGCGAACCCCGAGGCGCTTGAGGTCCACGCCATAGCGTGCCCGCAGCCCGGGGGCGGCGCTCGCGCGCATCTGCGTCAGAATGCGGTCGTAGCTGGCTTCGACCTGCTGGCTGTCCAGGTTGACGAAGTCGGCCAGGGTGCTCTGGCCCACGACCGCGGCCTGCGCTCCGCTGATCACCGGGCGCATCTGCTTTTCCGCTTCCATGACCGAACGTACGGCGGTGTAGAACAGCAGCGGGTCCACGATGGCCCACACGGCGTACGATCCGACGATCAGGTTCTTCCCGTCCGAGGTCTTGATCTCGGTCTCGGGGATGTCGAGCGTGCGCAGCCGGATGTCGTACGTCTCGACCGCCTCGATCGGCCAGGGCCATTTGAAGCGCAGCCCGGGCTCACGAATGATGCTGCTTTCGTCGGCCTGACTGAAGCGCGTCTTGACCGCCACCTCGTGAAAGGCGACCTGGAAAGTACACATGTAGGTCAGCAGGATCAGCACCACCAGCAGGGCGATCAGCAACGTGGGAATCGAAACTTTGCTCATCTGTGTTCCTCGCGAACCGCTGTTGTCCGCGTCAACTCAACTTCCACTCAACCGCAGAGACGCAAAGAGCGCAAAGGACGCAAAGCAGCATTCAGAATCACCAAAGTCCAAACGCAACCGGCAGCGCCGGCAGACCGCAACTCGCTGTTCGCTGCGCGCTACTCTGAACTCCGCTCTGGGGTTCACTCACTGCGCCGGCCGCGGCGCAATCTCCGTCATATCCAGGCGCGAATCGTCTTCCTGGGTGAACCGCACGCGCACCGTGCGGCCCGCCGGTTCAAAGGCGAGGAAGAGCTTGCGCGCGTCCTTCAAACCCGCGACCAGTACGTCCATCAGACGCCGCGCCTTGTAGATCTCGGGCGCTGCGTGGTACGCCTCGCGCTCGTGCTGCGCTTCGGTCAGCTCGCGGGCCGCACCCATTTCGATGGTCCAGCGGTCGCCGAGCGCCGTGGCCAGCCTGGCCGCCGCTTCGCCCTCGAGCCGCGCCGGCGTGAAGGCCGCGTTCAGTCTTTCGTCCCAGTAGGCGCGGGCCGTGCGGGTTTCCAGGCTGCGCACCAGGGCCGCGACCTGCGGCGGGGTCAGCTTCGCCGCCG
>JAGVEP010000146.1 GCA_020058145.1 Phycisphaerae bacterium
CACTCCGGCGCCGCTGCCGGTGCGGCGCGTGTTCCACGTGTCGAGTCTGTCCGGCAACGTACCGGCGGCCGAAAAGCCCGAGCCGGTCAACGTGCTGATTATCGATGGAAACCGGGACTGGCGGTTCGTCCCGTTCACGCACGAGCAGCACCAGGAAGTGCTCGGGGGGCGCGAGTCGTGTCGCCTGTGCCACCATGAGAACATGGCTTTCGACCAGAACACCGCCTGTGCCCGGTGTCACCGCGACATGTACGAAACGACGGACATCTTCGATCACGCCCTGCACGTCAACAAGCTCGGCAGCAACGCGGCGTGCGTGGTGTGCCACGCCGCAGATCCGCTGCGCAAGTCCCGCGCAACGGCGCTAGCCTGCTGGCAGTGCCACGGTGACATGGTCGTCAACGGGTCGCTCGTCCCCACCAGCCCGGGCGGGCTGCGCGGGTTTGCGCCGGGCTACATGGACGCCATGCACGGCTTGTGCATACCCTGCCACGAGAAATTGTCGCGCGCGGAGCCAGAGCGGTACGGAACGGAGTTCGCGCGCTGCGACGTGTGCCATCGCGAGTTTCAGGATACCGATCACCGTCGGCTGGCGCCGTATGTGCCCATGCCGCCGGGCCATATTCGGATTGCCGGCATAGCCGACGGACCGGTCGCGCCGCGCGCTACGACGAACGGGGGAGAACCGGAGCCTTAGCACAAGAACCGTACACGCTATGACCCCCACGCGCCCCCTATCGTCGGCTCGCCCGCGGCCAAGCCCGTTCGGTGTGCTGCGGCGTCTCGGCGACGGGCTCCAACTGCTCCTCGTCGGGACCGCGCTGGCCGTCACCGGCGCGCTGGCGGTGCCCTTTCTGCGCGCTGTAGCACACTCCAAACCCGAGCCGTTGCCCTCGACGATGGAAACGGTCAACTGGGGCGATCCGGCCAGCAGCATTTACTGCCTCGCCTGTCACCGCCAGGTTGCGCCGGCGATGGCCGGGCTCAACGTGCAGCGCGGACACTCGCAAAACGTGCCGCTCAACGACGTCCAGCGCCAAGCCGTAGCGGACATGGGCACGACCGTCGGCCCGCAGGGCACGCTGATCTGCATGTCGTGTCACGCGCTCGGCGTGCAAGGCCAGCCGTACATGCTCGCGGCGACGCTGGTGGGCAGCCAGCTCTGTCAGCGCTGCCATCCGGGCCACTACGCGCAGGGCACACCCCACGACCTGCGCCAGTCCGCACCGACCGAGTGCAACCGGCTCGGGCAGACCGTGGCGGAGGGCGGCCCGTGCAGCGCGTGCCACCTCGCGCACAGCTACGCGCGCGAGATAATCCCGTCGCTGCTGGACCCCGATGGCTGGTGCGTGACGTGCCATCGCGCGTATCACGTGGCCGCCGGGCACACCCGGAAGCGCATGGACCACCCCGAATCGCACTGCATCCAGTGCCATAATCCGCATGACATGACGCACGGGGAGTTTCTCCGCGAGGCGTCCGGGCCGCTCTGTCTGCGCTGCCACGGCGACCTGGACGGGGGCGTGGCCGTCGGCATGCACCCGCTTGGCGCGATGGACTATCCCGTGCCGCAGGAACTGCTTGATGCCGGCGCGCAGGCCGGAGACGATTGCCAGGAACTCACGTGCCGCGTGTGCCACTCGACGCACCGCGGCAAGAACGAGTCGCTGCTGCTGTACGACCCGCGGTCCAACGATCTGTGTCTGGCTTGTCACGCCGACAAGCTGGCGGAAGAACCGCACGGTACTCTGCCGGGCCACGGCCGGAGCCCCAAGCTCAATGCCGAGCAGCGGACCGTGGTGGCGGAATTCGGCAACCGCGTCGGTCCCGACAATGAGCTGCTCTGCGTCTCTTGTCACAAGGTGCACGGCGCGCTGCCCGTCACGGCCCTCTTGACCTTCAAGCCCAAGTATGGCGAGACATGTGTGGCCTGCCATCCGCAGCAGGCCGCGGTCTTCGGCAGCTCGCACGACTTGCAGACCAACTTTCCGGGTGAGAAGAACCTGGAGGGCATGACGCCGGTGGGCGCCGGTCCGTGCAGCGCCTGCCACTTGGCCCATCAGTCTCCGCGGGCGCACACGACGACGGCCGGTGATTCTGCCGGGCAGTGCGTGACCTGCCATCAGGCCGGAAGTGTCGGCCAGGCCAAACTGGCGGGCACGAGCGCGCACCCCCGGACCGAGTGTGCCGGTTGCCACAATCCGCACGACCGCAGCCTTGGTAACTACTTGGCCAAGCCGGAGGCCGAACTGTGCGGCCAGTGTCATGCCGACCATACCAAGCTGGTTGGCGGGCCCCACGACGCGACCCAGGCGCAGCACGCGGGAAAATGGCCCGCGGCCGTCCTGGCCGCACCGGGCCTGTGCCTTTCCTGCCATGTGCCGCACGGCGAGCAGCGCCCTGATCTGTTCCGCGTCGCTGGCACCACGCCGGCTGGCAACGATGACGACGTGTGCCTGGCCTGTCACCCGGACCTCGACTGGGGCAGCGCGACGGGCGTCGCCGCCGTGCACCCCCAACGAATTGCCCCCGAGCATTGCGAGGCCGACGTGTCGCTGGTGCCGACGGATGAGAGCGGCGGCGAGAGAATCGGATGCCGCACGTGCCACGACCCCCATGGCGGCGCGGAACCGGTTCACTTGGCGCGCGTCCGGCCGGGCGAGGCCACGCACGACCTCTGTCTGCGCTGCCACACCGACAAGGAGTACATGAAATACACCAAGCACTCGGCCGTGCGGCTGGCGGAGTTCGGTTTTGACGTCGATTCCTGCCAGCCGTGCCATGCCGCCCATGCCGACCAGTCGGGTGCGTGGGGACAACTGCTGTCGCCGCGCTTCCTGATGGAGTATTGCACCGCGCTGGATAATCAGGGGGTGTCCTGTGTGCCGTGCCTGGCGTGCCACCGGCCGGACGGCCCGGCGCCTGTCCGCAGCATCGCCACGCACCCGGACATGATCATGCAGAACATCGTCGAGCCGGGGCAGCGCGGCTACTTGCCGTTGTTTGATGCGGCGGGGCGCGAGGATTTGGGCGGGCAGGTGGCCTGCCGGACCTGCCACGTGTCGCACGGCCGTCTCGATCTGCTCCAGCGGCTCGCCGCCAACCCCATGATGTCGGCGGAGGAGCGACATGCGCTGCGTGCGCAAGTGCGGCCGTTCATCGAGCCGAACGTCTGCACCGCCTGTCACGGGAACGAGGCCCGCCAGGAGTTTCTGCGTTTTCACAGCCAGGAGTGGCGGGAACAGCGCAAACGACTGCCGGATGCTGACCAGTTCTTGGCGCCGGGCAGGTAACACCTTTCGCGGGGACAGCTATGGTTGAACGACGGCCATCGCCGCGGCAATCTCCGCGTCCGTGACGTCGGCTGTTTGCCAGGGCTGGCCGATGGCGTGCAGCAGCACGAAGTTGATGGCTTGGTCGCGGACTTTTTTGTCCGTCCGGCACGCCGCAGTCACTTCCGTAGCGGCGACGGGGCGTGGCAACTGGAGCGGCAAGCCCAAGCGGCTCAGCAAAGCGCGAATTCGATCCGCTTCGACCCGCGACAGCTCGCCGCGCCGCGCCGCGATTTCGTTCTCCACGAGCATGCCCAGCGCCACGCACTCGCCGTGGCGGAGTTCGTATTCGAGCAAGTGCTCGAGCGCGTGGCCGATGGTGTGCCCGTAGTTCAGGATGGCCCGTAGGCCGGATTCGCGCTCATCGAGCGCGACAATCTCGGCCTTGAGCGCACAGTTTCGCGAAATAAGTGTCTCGATCGTCTCTGGATGGCGCGCGGCGAGAAGCTCGGCGTGGGCTTCATGCCAAACAAGGAAACCGGGGTCGCGAATCGCGGCCTGCTTGACGGTTTCAGCCAAGCCGGCGCGGAAATCCCGGTCCGGGAGGGTGGTCAGGAAATCCGTGTCGATGATCACGGCGATGGGCTGGTGGAAGGCCCCGACGAGGTTTTTGCCCGCCGAAAGGTTGACGCCGGTCTTGCCACCGACGGAGGCATCGACGGCGGCCAGCAGCGTGGTGGGGACCTGGACAAAACGTACGCCGCGCTGCCACGTGGCGGCGATGAAGCCGGCCAAATCGCCCGCGACGCCCCCGCCGAAGGCGATGATGACACCGGAGCGCTCGAAACGTCCCGCTGCGAGCTGATCGTAGAGCCCCATGGTGGCCGGCAGCGACTTGCTGGTCTCGCCAGGCGGGAACGTGAACGCGCGCACTCCAGCCGGGAGCGCTCCCAAAAGCGTCCGCAGGTGCAAGTCCGCGACGTGCTGATCCGCGATCACCGCGAACTGTGGCTTGGCATCGTGCAGGATGTTTCTGTCCTGCAACATCCTCGTTACGCCGGACCCAATGTGGATGGGATACGACCGGTCGCCAAGCTCGACGCGAAGGGTCTTCACGATTGCACCGCGGAAAAACAGAACCTATCCGGTCGCTGTAGCGTACAAATTGATACAGGGAATGCAACTGGCCAATTGCGGAAATTGGCGCACCGACTGGACCAACGTGTATATAATCATTTGCTGGAGAAGCGGTTACGTTCAACTGACCTGGCGGAAAGCGGAGAAGTGCTCAATCGCAGGTTCTTGACGAGGCTAGACTTAATCGCTATTCTGAGGCCCCATGATACGCACAGCCATCCGGCGGCCGCTAGCCGCCAAGACCATCCGGAAGACCATCGCTCGCAAGCCAGCGACCCGTACGCCGAGTGCGCCGTGGTCGATTCGCACGTACCGGGCGGCGCTGGAGTTCCTCAACACTCGAACGGACTTCGAGAAGATGATCCGTGTCGGGTACAATCACACTAACTTCAATCTCTCCAGGATGTTGCGCATCCTGGCGGCGCTCGGCAACCCGCACAAGAAGATCAAAACGGTCCACATTGCGGGCACGAAGGGCAAAGGCTCGACCTGCCACATGGTCGCATCGATGCTCCAGAACTCGGGGTACAAGACGGGCTTGTACATCTCGCCGCACATCGTCGAGTTGCGTGAGCGGATCAGCATCGACGGGAAAATGATCTCCGAAGCCGAGTTCACGCGACTAATGCGCAGGATCGCCCCGGTGGTGCATCGGCTTCACCGCGATGACCCGACGTTCTTTGAGATCATGACCACCGCTGCGTTCCTCCATTTCGCGAACAACAAGGTGACGATGGCGGTGATCGAAACCGGTTTGGGTGGGCGGCTCGATTCGACCAACGTCATTAAACCCGAGGCTTGCGGCATTGTGAACATCAGCTACGACCACGTGGCGCAGCTCGGCAACACGCTCGAGAAGATTGCCGAGGAGAAAGCGGGCATTTTCAAGCCCGGCGTGCCGGTGATCAGCGCCCCGCAGGTGGCCTCCGTGAAGCGCGTGCTGCGCCAGGCTGCGGAGCGCGTCGGCTGCCCATTGCGGATCATCGGCGAGGACATCGAGTTCAGCTACCGGTTCGAATGTTCGCGCGCGGCTGGGCCGCACACGCGGGTCTGTCTGGCGACCCCGACCACGCGCTTCGACCACCTGCGCGTGCCTCTGCTCGGTGAGCATCAGGCGTACAACTGCGGCGTGGCGCTGGGGATTATCGATGCCCTGCGGCAGGCCGGCCACGAGCTTCCGCGGCAGGGTGCGATTGACGGGCTTGCGAAAGTGCGTGTGGAGGGGCGACTGGAGTTGATTCGCGACCTGCCGCGCACGGTCGTGGATGCCGCCCACAACGCCGCGAGTATTGCTGCGCTGATGCGCGCCATCGGGCAGAACATCACCTACGATTCGATGGTGGTGATCTTCGGCTGCTCCGCGGACAAAGATATCGAAGGAATGTTGCAGCAGCTTCAGCTCGGGGCCGACAAGGTGATTTTTACGACCGCCGGTTCGCCGCGTTCGGTCGATCCGCAGGAGTTGCACGCGCGGTTTGCGGAGAAGTGCGGGAAGATGGCCCAGGTCGGCGCGACGCTCGAAGAAGCGTACCGGATTGCGTGCAAGAGCGTGACGCGTGACGATCTGATCTGTATCACCGGGTCGATTTACCTGGTCGGTCTGGCGAAAAAGATGCAGAGCGCAGGTCGGCTGATGTGAAATCCGCCTGACCTGACCGGGAGGTGAGCGCAGACCGGCCTCATTACGCTCGGTCGCCACAACGAGCGAAGTCTGGCGCCTCGCGGGGCGACCTCAAATCGCCGCGTGCTCCTCTTGCGGCATGTCGGAGAGCAAATTGCGCAGGCTCTTCAGCGTCTGGCGCTGCTCTTTGAGTTCAGCCTTGTACCCGCTCGTGCGGGTGTGGTGGATTTCGGGACCCACCTCATCGAGAGCCTCGCCGACCAACTCCAGGAGCAGGGCACGCTGCGCTGCAGTCAATTCGACGATCATGGTTGATCCTCCAGTACGCCTACCTTAACTATACCTGAGAATACGACCCACGGGGTCCGAAATGGCCGGGGTTGCGGCGATGCTTGGGCGCTACGAAACACAGGAATACCGGATTGCGGTGGCCGGCCGTGAGCTCCGCGTGCTGGGGCCGAAATACCCGCACGCGTTGCACTACGATCCGCTGGCGCAGACCCGCTGGGAGCAGGACGGGTACAAGCCGTACTGGGCACAACCCTGGCCTGCGGCCGTGATGCTGGTGGAACACGTGCTGCGGCAGGGTCCGGCGAGCGCCGCGCCGATCCTGGAGCTGGGGGCCGGCTTGGGGATCGCGGGGCTGGCTCTGACGCAGGCCGGGCGGCGCGTCGTGATCACGGACTACGACGAGGACGCGCTGGAGTTCGTCCGCGCGAGCGCCCGGTTGAATGGACTCGACGTCCACGCGGTGCGGACGTTGGATTGGCGCGGCCCGCCGCCCGAGACCTACCCGCTGGTGGTCGCGTCGGACGTCCTATATGGGCGGCGGCACCACGAATCGCTCGTGAAGCTGCTACTGAGTTGCCTGCCCGCCGGGGGACAGGCGTTTCTCAGCGACCCCAACCGGGAGGAGGCCGAAGCCTTCCCCGCGCTCGCCCGCGCACACGGACTGACGTGTCATGCGGCGACTACGCAGGCTCAGGCGATCCCCGGTTTCGATGCCCGCGACGGGCGCGTATTCGCCGGACGGGTCTTCTGCTGCACCCAGCCGGCGCTGCCGGTGTGTTGAGGCCCAGCAACGGGTGGCGGACGGGCGCGGGCGCGGTCATTCCTTCAACGGCAGCGGCGACGGACCGTAGGTCCGCAGCTCCCAGGCCGCCCGGTCCTTGGTAACGAGCACTTCCGCCTTGGGATGGTCCGGATCGTTGGTTTGGAACTCGATGACAAGCCCCTCCGCGGGCAGCTCGCGCGCGGGCGGCACGGTCACCTCGGCCCGGACGTAGCCCGTCATCTTTGGCAGAAGCTGCTCCATGCCACCACTCGCGGGCAGCAACCCGCCAAACGTGACCTTCACGTCCGGGTTCTTGCACTCGGCGGCGGTGATCCGGAACTGCGGTGTGGAGCCGTAATACTGCAGGAGCACCGTGCGTTGCACGGGCTTGGCGGCCATGTTCGGGTCGGCAGGATCGAGGAGGATGGCCGGTGGAATCGGCTCGACATACGGTAGGACGCCGATGCGGACGTCGACGTAGAGTTTCTCCTCCCGTTCGAGGCCGGTCGAGAAGAGGAACTGACCGCGCGTTGTGCCGTTGCGGACCGCTTTGGTGGTGCGACCGATGAGCGTGTACTCCTGACCGGGCTTGTCTTCCTTGATCTCCACATCCAACTCGTCGATGTTCTTGGCGAGCAACTTGAGCTTCAGCGGCTGATCCGTCTGGTTCTTGAGACGCAAGCTGCCGGTCTGGCCGGGGGCGGTGCTCAGCGTGCGGATGACGAGGCCGCCGAGCGGCTCGCGAATCACGGCCCGCTTAACGAAGCCCGAAACCGGGAACTCGATGTGCGGTCGCTCGACATCGTTGCTATCGATGAGCACCTTCGAGGTGACCCGCTCCTGCTTGCCGCGGGTTTCGAACTCGACGCGGATTTCCGTGCTTTCGCCGGGTTTGAGCTGCGATTTGCCCGCACTGGCCAGCGTGCAGCCGCAGGTCGTCTTCACCCGGCCGATCGTCAGGTCGGCCGTGCCCTCGTTTTTCACGCCCAGCTTGAGCACCGGGCTCAGCGGGTGCCAGACCTCGCCGAAGTCCCAGGCGTTTTGAGACAGCACGATGCGGGGGCCCGGAGCCTGCGGCTGTGAAGCCGGTGCCGACTGGGGCTGTGAAGCCGGTGCCGATTGCGGCTGCGATGTGGCCTGCTGGGCCGTCGCGAGCCTGGTGGTACCGATGGCAATACACACGAGCGTCGCGATGAACACGGGCTGCTTCAGATTCCATTTGGCCGTCATACACACCTCAGCGGCTGTTGGGGAACGGGCCGCGCCTGGCAAGCATTCTTGCCGGGGCAGTCCGAATAGTATGTTCGGCCCGGGCTGGTGTGACAAGGTCGGGTGATCGCGCACGGTCTACCGGTGGGGCACGGGCGCTGGCCCTGTCCCCGGATGAAATCACCGGGAGGGGGTTTTCACCCACACCTACCGCTCGTATGCTCCGGGCTGTCAGGGACACCTATTGGCGGCGTACAATCCGCTGGTTGGGTGGCGCGCAGGTACTTGAACCCGGTTCGCAGCGTGCGATGAACACAGCCCATTTTGCCTCGTCGACACTTTCTGCGACGGCGACCGCGCCACCGTGCCGATCCGTCGATCTGACCCGCCCGGCGGGTGCGGACGCTACGGGTTGCCAGCGTATCACGGTTGACGGCCTGACCTGGACCTGCCGCGAGGGTGCGGAGGACGTGCTGCGGGCCGTTTCCGCGGCGCTGTGGTCCGATCCTCAGGCGGCGGGCTGGCAACGGGTCAAGGACCACGCCCGGCGGGAGGTCTGGCGGGCGGTCATCTCCGGCGTGCCCTACTACCTGAAATACTACTTCCGGGATCGCTGGTGGCGACGGCTCGGGCAGCTTTTCCGCCCGCCCGCGTGTCGGACAGAGTGGGAGGGCGGCCTGTTCACGTTGCGCGCGGGCATCGCCGCCCCCCAGCCGGTCGCTTACACGCGCAATCTCCGCCGCGGACGACGCCATTGCGACTTGCTCGTTACCGAAGCGATCGAACCCGCGCAGCCGCTGAGCGAATTCTGGCTGCAGCTCGCGGCGGATCAGGACGGCGCCTCGCGGCGGCGCCAGCAGGCTCAATTCGCCGAATTGCTCGGCGAACTGATCGCGCGCGCCCATCAGGCCGGCTTTGAGCACCTGGACATGCACGCCGCGAACATCCTGGTGCAGCCGCTGACGCCGCCGCACTATCGCGCGGTCTTCATCGACCTGCAAAGCGCCCGGCGTGGCGTGCCGCTCAGCGACCAGGCCGTGGTGCGCAACCTCGCCCAACTCAACCAGTGGTTCCGCCGGTTCAGCTCGGTGGCCGAGCGCCTGCGTTTTCTGCGGGCGTATCTGCGCTGGCGGGGCGAGTTCGAGCCGCGGTTTGTCCACGCGCGACCACTCGGCTGGTCGTGCCGTGAACTGGTGGGGGCCCTGCAAGCCGCCGCGCAGCGGCACGCGGAGCGTTTGTGGGCGCAACGCGACCGGCGCGCGGCACGCAACGGGCGCTATTTCGTGCGGCTCACGCTGCCCGGCGGTTGGCGCGGGATGGCCGTCGCGACGTGCAAGCACGCGACCGACGATTCGCGCGCCTCGCAAATGGACTTCACCCGCCAGTGGTGGCGACAGCAGTTCAGGCCACCGCTGCGCTGGTTCACCGGCACCGCCGCCGCGGCGTGCAAGACTTCGCACTCCGCTGCCGTGCGCCGGGCACTACTGGAGCCCGACAACGCCAACCTGCCGGTGATCATCAAGCGGCCCCTGGCGCGCAATTGGCGGCGGCGCCTGGCGCTGCTGTTGCCGTCGTCGCGCAGC
>JAGVEP010000129.1 GCA_020058145.1 Phycisphaerae bacterium
ACTAAGGGCCAGCACGAACGGGTTGATGTCGTCGAAGTTGACGACGCCGTCACAGTTCATGTCGCCCGTCGCGGCCGGCGGATTGCAGTCGATGACCGTGATCGCGAAGTCGTCCAAGGCGGCCTCGACGATTGAGCCGTCGCCGGCGTCGTCCGCGACGAAGCGCAGGCGAATCTGGGCCGACATCGGCACCTTGTCGGTTACATCGAATTCGTAATAGTACCAGCCGCCCCCGGTCTCCGGCCCGGACGGCCCGACGGTTTCGGCACTGACCCACGAGGTGCCGCCGTTGTTGGAGATGCCGACGCGGAACGTGTCGGCGTTCGGGCTGGCGCCTTGATCGTTGGAATACCAGCGCCAATAACCGATGGTGGCATTTCCGTAGGCCGACAGATCGAAGACGGGCGACTTGACCGTCGTCTTGCCCCCGTCCACGTCGTAGGTGCCGATGCCGCTGCCGGCGCGGTGGTCCGTGACCCAGCACTTGACGCCTGGGGCGGGTGTATGGTCGTCACCCGGCTGTGCGCCGGTCGCCTCTGGATCGGCACGGTTCCATAAACCGGTGGTCGCATTATCGCCGGTGTCGCCGCGGGTCCAACCCTCGTCCGTCGCGGCCTCAAAGTCAAAGTTGAAGACCGTGGTCGTGCCATAGCCGCTGTGGGCCGCAAAGAAGCTGGTCGGCGCGCCGCTCGGGTCGGTGACCAGTTGGTTCGTCGTGGTCCGCGCGCTGACGTAGTAACTGACCTTGCTGCTGCACGCGATCGCCGGGAAAACCGCATCGTAGACGTTCGGCGAGACGACTAGCAGCGGCGTGTTGTTCCAGAGTCCGTTGCCGACTTTGTAGTACAACAGGCCCGTGTCGGCCTGCGGCTGGCCGGTGACGGCCGAAACCTCCACGCGGAAGGCGACGCCGCCGGCAGGATTGGTGAGCGCCGGCCGCCCGTTCGGGTAGCTGAACGCGAGCAGTGCCAGCGGCGGGCAGGCGATGCCATGCGCGCCGAAGCCGGCACAGATTTCGTTGTAGTGCGGCGTGCCGTTGTTGATATTGGCATCGTCGTCGTCCAGCGTCAGGAAGTCGACGGCGATATCGGCGTCGATGCCCGACCCGCTGTGCAGCAGGACCGAGTTGACGGTCAGGTTCGACAAAATCTGGAGATAGGTCGTCGGGTAATTGGCCGCCAAGGCGTTGCGCGTGCTCCACACGCAACCGGAGAGCAACTGCCCGCAGGCATGGATTTCGCTGCCGCACGACGAGCAGTTCGACGCGGAGTATTGGCAGTTGTTGTTCGCATCGCGGATACCGTTGTTGCAGTCACTGGTATAGAACCCGATCGCGAGCTTCGACGTATCCGTGATCAACACGCCCATGCAGTCGCCCATGCCTTCGCCGTACTCGCCCTGACCGCTGCCGGCCACCTGCACGATGTGGTGGCCGTACTCGTGATGAACCACGACCGAGAACGCCGTGTTGTTGCAACCGCCGCCGAGGCGGAAAAAGTTGATCGAGCTGCCATCGTAGTAAGCATTGCAGGTGTCATTCAGGTTCACGTTGACCGGGAAATTCAACTGGTTGTTGATCGTGGGGAAGTTCGGATTAATGTTGAGCAGCCAGTCGTGCACGACGTTGGACTCAACGTAGCCGTTAACCTCGGCGCGATTGAACTCGACGTTGTTCAGGGCGTTGTGCATGAAATTCGCCGGCCCCGGCGGCGTCACCGTGGTCGTCAACACCGTATTCGCCCCACCCTGGTTCTGCACGACGAAATAGCGGCCCGCGATCGGCGAGGTGACCAGCACGGGGACCGAACCCGCATTCGGGATCGTGAAGTTGCCGTTGCCGTCCGCGTACGCCACGGTGGTACCGATGCTCACCTTGGCCCACTTCATGGCGACCGGGTTCTCCGGATTGCAGCCGTCGGCCTTGGGCGGGTTGCTGTCGGTGGCCATACCCTGCACGTTGCCGGTCACGTCGGTGTGGACAATTTGGTCCTCTTTGTACAGAATCCGCCCGGTCGCAGCGTCCGCAATGAACAGGAATTTCTGGTAGTCCGCCGTAGCGGCCAGACCGTTATCGGCGACAAACGTAATCGCGACGGACGGGCTGACCTCGAGATTGTCCTCGCCGGCCCACACCGTCACTTCCGCCGGCGTGAAGTTCACGAGCCCTGGTGCTTCGCGCGTCGCCAGCGCGTGCGCGGCACCTTCCGCCACGAACGTCGCCGCACCGGCAGGCACGCTGAACGTGCCGAGGTTGCGCAGGCTGGAGCCCGCCCACACCACGGGGTAGCCGGCCTCGTTCTGGACGAGCAACCGCAGTCCGGCGCGCAGCACCGGCAGGCCGCCCGTGTACTGCGAGTAATAGACCAGCGTGAACTTGTATGCGCCCGTCTCGGGCTCGTACATCACCGGCTGGGTGTAGAGGCCGTTGAACGTATTGCCGGGCACCAACTCGGACGGACTCAACCCGAACACGTCGCTGTGCGTACGCACAAACGCGTCGGCACTGGCCTCGGGCGACTCACCTCCGGCCAGCGGCGTACCAAAGACGCGCGTCAACCGGTCCCCCGCGTACCGCAACTGCACGCCCGGATACGCCTGTTGGAGGCGATCGCCCGCGGCAACGGAATCCGGCCCCGCCCACACGGCGGAACTACATAGAACAAAAACCAAACCCAGACTGGCCCATGCGCGCATACCGTGTCCTCCATGGTGAGCGCCTTACGGCAGAACAAACACTATACTTCTCGGAAATGCCAAATCGACACCGGTGTCGGACGTCACTAAAGCATCGTAGCGCGCGCCCGACCGTTTCAAGAACGTGAGATACGCTCGTTCATTATGCACAGCACGGTCAATGGGCTCCACCCAGGCCACGGCTCGCAGGTGCGCGATTCGGCGGCGATTATCGGCCTAGACGGTGCCAGACACGGTTTTCGCGACAAATTCCGACAAGTCCGCCGTCCACACTTCCGGGGGAGGACGACGCACGGCGCGTCGAGTACCATTCCGTTCCTGACGCGTATGGCCAACACGAGTGCAACGTCCTCAACCGGTGGGTTCGCCGTTCGACGGTCGCGGACCCGCCGCCGCTATGCGCCCTGGGTCGCGCTCGGCCTGTTGCTCGTCGTCAGCGTTCCGGCCGGGCACTGGTACCTCACCACGCGGAGTTTGGCGTGGCAGGTTCGCCGTGGGCTGCAGCTCTTGGAGTCCGCGGACACGGCTACTAAGGTGCGCGAAGCGCTCGACCGCTGGGAATCAGAAACCGCGCGCAATTGGGCGCCACGCCGCGATGAATTCATCACGCACCTGTTCAAGGGATACCCATTGGCCGACGCCCGCGTGCGCCTATTGCTGACGTGGGTGGCCGGTGCGGACTACGGCCCGCGCCCGAGCGACTGGAAACGGTGGTACGAAAACCACCGCCGCCTCGCCGACGGTCTGCCACCAAAAGTCCCGCGCCGCGAGGCGGTTGGGCTCAAGTGGCTCTGGGAAGCTCCGGTCGGGCTCACTACGTGGTTCACCACGATTCTGCCGCTGGACGGGCAGATCTACGTCGCGTCGCTCGGCAGCGAGTTCCATGACGCTGAGGATCAGGCCGACGGGGTCGTCCGAGTGGACGGGCGGACGGGCACCGCTGAGCTGTTATTCTCACCACCGCTTCCGCAGCGCGGACCGCGCGACGTTATCGGCCTGGCCGCCGGCGACGACGGGCTGTTCGTCGCCTGCTCCAACGGGTCGGTCTACCTGATCGACCCCGAGGGGCAAATGCGCTGGCACGTGCATGCCGGCGATCCGATCGTCGGTCCGCCCCTCGCCACAGACATCAATCACGACGGCACAACCGACGCGGTCGTCGTCACACGCGCCACCAAGGCCACCTCGGCCAAAGCCGTGGCCCTGAGCGGCCGCGGCGGAAAGACGCTCTGGGCCACCACCGTCGCTAAACCACCCGCGAGCGAGACGCTGCTCGGTGCCACGCTCGCCCTGGGCCGGCTGCTGCCCGACGCCAGCCCGGAGTTGCTCGTCACGCTGCCCAATGGCGACGTGGCCGTGCTCAATCCGCGCACCGGCGACTTGCGACGGCAGCAGGAACTCCCGGGCGGAACGATTGCGGGGGCCATTTGCCGCCCGACATTGCCCGATGCCGGCCCGGCCGCGTACCTGGGCGACCGCAGCGCCGGTGTCTGGTCGCTGATCGCTGCGGGGCGCAAGCTCGAATTCGTTCCCTGGCAGGCCTTGGCCATTCGGCGCGATGAAACGCTCATCGCCGCCTTGCGGACGGCGGCGCTCGACCCGCGCCAGCCGCCGCTCATCATCGTCTGCCCAACCGGTGACTACACGCGCCAACGGGGCACGGTCTGCGCGCTGGAGCCGGACGGAGTACGTTGGCGGCTGCCCATCGGCGGGGCGCTCTGGGGGACACCCGCGGTTGCCGACCTGACTGGCGACGGGCTGCCGGAGTTGATCGTCGCGTCTATCGAACCGCGGCCGGATGGCCGTGCGGTCGGGGTGCTGACGATCGTTTCGGCGGCGGGGCACGTTTTGCAGCGTGTCGAGTTGGATGCCCCGGTCGAGTGCTCGCCCGTCGTAGCAGATGTCAATGGCGATGGCCGTCTCGAAGTGCTCGTGGCCGACCAGGCGGGCCGGCTGCACTGCTATGCCACGCCGGGCTACGGGCCGGTGGAATGGGGCCTGTTCGGCGGCGACAGCCACAACACCCGCAATGCGACGAATGCCTACGCCTTCGGGCAGGTCCTGTTCGGTCGGCAATGGCAGTGGAAGCCGGAATAACGCCGCGGAAGAAGGAGCGACGCAGCGGCGCGGGCCACTGTGCGGACCAATTCAGCTCCGTTCTCTCTGCGTTCTCTGCGCCTCTGCGGCCAAAGTAGATCAAGGTCTCGCGGCCGCGGACTGGGTGGCCGGCGCGGCGGGTTTGCCGGGTGAGGCGTTCGGCGCTGGCAGCATCGCCAGCAGGCGTTCATCCGGGGCCAGGACAACCTGGTCGCCCGCCTTGAGGCCCGCCGTGATCTCGATCATGGTGGTCGAGCCACGACCGGTCTGGACCTCCACGGGTTTCGTGGACAGCGCTGCGTGCAGGAACGCAAAGTGCTTCGATCCGCGGGCGAACACGCACTGCACCGGCACCGCCAGCACATCCGGCACTTCCTCGATCATGATCTCGATCTCGGCCGTCTCGCCGGGTGAGAGTGGCGCATCGTTGTCGTCCAGCCGAATCTCGGCGGCATGTTCCTTGAGCGTCGGGTTCCACCAACTACGCTCCGAGTCGGCGAACTGGGCGATCTTGGTCACCTTGCCGGTGAACGTACGGTTCGGCACGGCGGGCACGCGCACCACGCACGGCAGGCCATCGCTCAGCTTGTGCCGGTCCGCTTCGTGAATGCGGGTCGTGACCATCATCTGGCTCGTGTCGGGGATGGTAAGCAGGGTTTGGCCGGGGTAGACCTGCTCACCGGGCGCGACCCGGTTACCGCCCCAGTAGCGGCCGTCCCCCCCACCACCGTACTGAACGATCCCGTCGGCAGGGGCGACGAGCTCGCACTTGGCCAACTGCTCTTTCATGCGCTGCAGACGCTTCTGGCGAATCTGCGCCTGTTCCTTGAGGTCGTCGACCCTCACCTTGGCCTGGGTCTCCCGAGACGCCGAGCGCTGCTTCTCGCGTTGGAGTTCCTCGCGCGCCTGGGCCACCGCCGTGACCTTCTGCTTCTGGTTCTTGGTGTGCTCGTATTCCTTCAGAATGTGCAGCTCCAGATGGCTCTTGTCCCTGGCCATCTTCAGCCGTTCGACCTCATCCTGCAGCTCACGGATTTTGGACTGCGTTACGAAGCCCTTGACTTGGAGCGGAATGCTCTTATCCAGCTCTTCCTGTTTGCGGGCCAGTTCCATTTCGGCCCGCTTGATCTCGATATTCGCCGCGGTACGCGCCTTCTCGTAATCCCCCTTCATATAGCGATTGAGGTCCAGTTCGGCGACTTCGAGGTTGACCTCGACCTGCTTCAGCTTGCTCGCGTTCTCGCTGCCGGTGATCGTCAGATTCTCCTGCGCCTCGCCGACGCCGGCCTCCATCTTGCGCAGCTCCAACTCCTCCTGCTCGACCTTGTCCTTGATTTCGTCGGAGGCCAGGCGCATCAACAGGTCGCCCTTGTTGACCCGCGTGCTCTCGTCGACCACCCATTCGATCTTGACGCCCTGGGCCTGGACCTCGCACTTCAGCTCGATCGAGTGTACCGGCTTCAGTTCGCCGTTCTCCTTCAACGTCACGCTCAGCGTGGTGCGCGCCACCGTGTGGACCATGGTCTTGTCCAACCCGGCCGGCAGCAGCTTTTTCCACAGTCCGGCGGCCTGCCCCAGTCCGCCGAGAATCGCCAGGCCCGCCACGACCAAAGCCACCGTCAGCACCGGCCGCCGGCGCCGCACGGCTGGGGCCGTCGTCAGGCCTGTGCCGCGTGTACCCACCAACGTCGCGAGCGTGTCACTCATACCTACCGCTCCTCCGCTAGCTGAATTCTACGGCCCGCGTCCACCCCTGTCTGCCCCGGCGGCTATTCCGTGAGCCAAGTCCGCATGCGGCCCGCGTTCTCGCCCAGCCAGCGGATCTTTCGCGCCACCATCCGCAAGACACCCAGACCCGGCAAGGCTCCGAACGAACCGGTCACCGCAATCGGGACCGCGGCTTCGGCGATGAGCGCTTCGGTCATCAGCGGCGGAATGCACCGCCGCTGGTCCGCGGGCAGTGCCAGCCGGCTCTGATAACCCGCCAGAAACCGCCGCATCCGCGTTTCATCGAAGAAGTCCGGCCACAACTCGGGCGGTGCCGTCCCGCGGAGAATCGAGAACTGGAGCATCCCATACGCGACGTCGATGATCGCCGGCTGGTGCCGGGCCGCGTCAAAGTCCAGCACCGCGCAGATCTTGCCCCGACGAAAGAGCATGTTGCCGGGATGCCAATCGCCGTGAATGATCGTGCCCGGCCAGCGCGCAAAACCACCCTGGTTGGCCTCCGCCGCAGCGTAGTCGTACTGGTCGTGCAGTTTCTGCGTCAGGTGCAGCAGCTCCGCCTCATGTCCGTACACGGAGTCGTGACTGGAGGTCACCGTCGGAATCGCGTTGAGCCCCGCCCGCACGTTCGGGGCGTTATGGTAGCTCCCGGCGGGCGGAGTCCATTCGGTCTTAAAACCCGCCACGGCCTGGTGATAATCCGCCAGCGTGCGGCCGGCATTCGTCGTCTCTTCCAAGGAGTTGTCGCACCGCTCGCCGTCCACGTATTCGAACACTTCGTAGACGTGTGCTCCGATTTGGAGCATGGAGTTCTGGTCGTCGCACGTGCCGACCAGCGCGGGCAACGGAAACTGCCGGGCGTGCAGGTGCCCCATGAGTGCGTGGGAGAACGCCACCTTGAACGGGTCGTTGCGGCCGCGCGCCCGGCGCTTGAGCAGGAAACGCCCATTCAGGGTCTCCAGCAGGAGTTTTGGCGCCCGGCGTGAACCGCGGCCGAACTCCTTGGCGCTTTTGACCACTCCGATGTCGTAGTGGCTGAGCACTTCGGCCAATTCCTCCCGCCCAAAGTGGTCCCGTTCTGACCTCATGGCCGCAGTCCGCCGCTCCGTCGCCGTACACCCCCCGGTTACGTCAGCATGATACGGCACTTCGCACGGCACACAACCGCCGGCACGCTGGCCGGTCCAAAACGAGCCTCGAGCGCGAGCGACCGGTCCAAAACGAGCCGGGAGCGC
>JAGVEP010000435.1 GCA_020058145.1 Phycisphaerae bacterium
CCGCAAACCAAGAGAACTTGACCACGGGCAACACGGCCGCTGCCGCCGCCGCCAGGCTCAGCCGCCGCCAAGTGACACGTTCCAGCAGCCGGGCGAAGGCCAGCAGCGCGGCGCTGATCGCCAGCGCCGTGGGCACGTCGTTGTTCACGAGCCGTCCATGCGCCAGTAGCGTCGGATTAAACGCAGCCAGCACGCACGCCAACAGTCCGGCGCTGCGCCCAAACAGGCGGCGGGCCAGGGCGTATACCATCAGGCAGGTGGCCAGCAGCGTCACGACCATCATGCAGCGGGCGGCGGCCAGCAACCGCTCGCCGTCGCAGCGTTCGAACAGCCAGGTGCGACCCACCTGCCAGTAGTTGCCCTGTCGCCAGCCCGGTGTGTCCGCCGGCGGCCAGTTGGGCTCCATCCACAGCAACGGCAATGCCGCCAGGAGTTTCGGCAGAGGCGGGTGTTCGGGTTCGAGCCGAAAATCGCCGGTCTGAAGGTAACTGAACCCCGCCGTCAGGTGGGCAGTCTCATCAAAGGTGATGCTGTCATCGCGCAGCGACGTGAGCGCCAGCACGGCGCAAACGCCGAGCAGTGCGGGGACGATGAAGCGATGCGGCCAACCGTCGCAGGGATCCGTAGAGCGCACCGCTGACCGCGCAGGCCGGACCGACGAAACGAGAATGTGGGGCGCGCTCATGATCTCACCCGCGCCGCATGGTACCAGCGCCGCCCCCCCCGTGTGTACGCAGACACGCGCCGAACGAGTGGCCCCGCTGGCCGCAGCAACGGCCAGTGTAGTGCCTCACAATTATCAGCGCATGGGTGGGGTGGCCATCTTGGCCGCCCCAGGCGCGGGCGAGACGCCCACTCCACCCGGCTTATGTGCTGTTTCTAACGAGGCAGTACACTAGGCCCGCCGCCCGGTGCGGAGTGTCAAGTGCAGGATTTCCGCGGGGGCATTGATCCGTAGTGGGAACCAGTTGCCGACGCCATTCGAGACCACGAGTGCCGACCCGCGTCGGCGGTACAAGCCGGACCAGTATTTGAACAGGGCCGGCCCGGCCCCAATGCTGCTCGTGAGCATGAGTTGTCCGCCGTGCGTGTGACCCGCCAGCGTCAAAGGCACGCCCGCTTCCGCCGCCTGGTCGAACGCATGGGGATGATGCGCCAGGAGAATCGGGAATGCCGCCGGCTGACGGAGCGGCAGCACGCGTTGCATGTGCTCGTCGAAGGACGCGCCGTGGCGAGTCCCCGGTTGCCCCCAGCGCAGGCCGAGGATTTGCAACTTCTGACCGCGGACTTCGAGCGTGGCCGCCTCATCGAGCAGCAATCGCACACCCGCCGAGCGGACGCGTCGTTCGAACTCTTCGCGGCCCTCAAACAGATCATGATTGCCTTCGCACGCAAACAGCCGCTCCGGAGGCGCGAGCCGTCGGAGCATGTCCAGACCGGCCGGCAGATCGGCGAGGGCGTAGTCGATCAAGTCTCCGGTAAACAGAACCAGGTCAGGGTGCAACGCGTTCGTCCGGGAGACGATTTCGTCGAGGATCGCGCCGTGCGTGAAGCGGCCCACGTGTACATCGCTCACATGGGCAATCGTGAGACCATCGAGAGCGGCCGGCAGCGTCGGAAGCTCCACCTCCAGGTGCCGAATCCGAAAACCACCCAGTTGGGTCAGGGCGCGGACCTGCGCGGCGACGGTCGCTACCGGCGGCACAGCGACCGCGACGGCGGCCAGCATCTGTCTCCGCGTCAAAGTGGGCGCGGGGGCCGTGGGTGACGGATCCGCGGTTTCGCGGGCAGTCTCCGCTATGACAGCGGGCGTCCGTCGGCGGCGGGCAATCTGCCACAGCCGCGCACTGCCGCCGGAAGTCGCTTGCAGCACTCCGCCGCCGGCCAGCAGCAACATCGTTGCCGGTAGGACTACCAAATGCCAGATGTAGGCAGCCCCCAACATCGTCTGCGGCACCGCGAAAGATGACGCACTCCAGCGCGACAGCAGCAGCCAGCCGTAGACTGCGAGATTGCCGCCTGCAAACGCGGCCAACAACAACCGCCAGCGCCCGGCGTGCGACAGGCGGCGCAGCCGCAGATCCGCCCAACGCCACCAAAGCAGGTCGAGGACGGGCAAACCGCCGATGATGAGCAGAAAAAAACTCATGCCAGGACGATCGTAGTGTACTGCCTCACAAGAAACAGCACGTAAGGTGGGTGGAGTGGGCGTCTCGCCCGCGCCTGGGGCGGCCAAGATGGCCACCCCACCCATGCGCTGATAATTGTGAGGCACTACAGTAGGCGCTGCGGGCGCGGTTGGCTGCGCAGCGCGGATGTTACTTACCCGGCAGAATCCTCAAGCTGACCGGCGTCGGGCGGCGCGCGGCGAACTGCTCAACCACGAGTGCGACGGTACCATCACCGGCCTCGTATCGGCCGGTAAGCCGGCGGGCTGGCCCAGGCCGCTCCCAGGCATCGATCACCTTCTCGCCGGCTACGCTGACGCGCACGCCGCCGGCCGCGACGACGACGATCTGCCAGACCCCGCGTTTCAGGGGCACGTCCGTTCGCGCGCTCAGGCCCCAGGACTGTTTGGCTGAGTCGGCGGAAGCGCCAGCGGGCTGCGGCAGGGCCTTCAGCTCGTCGAGTACGTCCGGATCGTCGAGCCGACTTACGCGGATGGTGCGCGTGTCGGGGCCGCCGGCCGCCGCCCAACGGTCCGGCTCCTCGACCGGGTCGCCCGCGAAACGGAAGCAGCTCGCCTGCCACTCCGCCACAAGCAGCGCACCGCGGACTTCACGTTGGAACTCGCCGCTCTCCACGGCCACGCGGTAGGGATGAACGCCCGACTTGTCGGCGGCGAGTGTGAGCGTGTATTCCGGCCCAGCGCCCGCCAGTTTCCAGTCGGCCACGCCCTCAACCGTACAACTCGGTCGGTTTCCAAACTGCCGTAGCGAGAGCGTCTGTCTGCCGCCCGTGCTTTCGAGCGGCCACACCAGCGGCGTAGCATGATCCCACGGCCCCCACTCGGTCATGATGATGTGCTCGCGTCCGGCCAGCTCCGGCCGCGCCCCGACGGGATGTGTCTGTCCAAACACCGGGAAGCTGGGCAGCTCCACCGACTCCCCCGCGAGACGATCGTCGCGAACCAGCCTGGTCTCGGGGGCCGCTTCCATCTCACGGCGCACGTCACGAACGGCGTTCGTCCCCAGTACGACCTTGCCCGGCCCGCGAAAATGAAACGCCAACTCGTCCCCACGGAATTCGTTGCCGGCGAGGACGTTGCCTTCCCAGTCCGGGAGACTGGCGGCGATCCAGTCCGCGAAACCCGGATTGGGCTTGGCCTGCCACCACAAGTGTACGCCGCAGGCGTTTCGGCTGAACTTGTTGCCGATGATGCGATTTTGGCGGCTGCTGTCGATGTTTACGCCGCCGCGCTCCAGGCCGTAGCCCGCAGCGCCGTTGTCCGCGATTTCGTTGCCGCGGATCAGTGTGCCCTGGGAATACCCGGCCCAGATGCCGCAGATCGCGTTGCCGACAATCCGATTGGCGAGGAACTGATTGTCAAAAGAAAAAGTGAGTTCAATGCCGTGGGCGGCGGCGTAGGAGAAGTCGTTCCGAATGAGGAGGTTCCGGTCAGCCCCGCACCGCATCGCGCGGGACAATCCAAAATCCAAAATCCAAAATCCAAAATGAGTGGCGGTGCGCCGCATGGCCTCCTCCCCCGCCCAGCCGAACAGTCCGTCGCCGCCGTGCGTGACGGAGTTTTCTGCGATGACGTTGTCGCTGTCCTGTTCAAACATGAGCAGGCCGGCGGCGTCCTGTCCGCGGTTGTATACGCCGTGGCTGTAGCCGCGAATGCAGAAGTCGAGGGCATTGCGGGTGATGACATTCCGGCACGAGCGCCACAGGGCGATGCCCCAGCCGGAGTTGAATGAAAAGTCGTTGTCGTAAACGCGCGCCTCGTTGACGCGATCGAGGCACAACGCGTTCTGGCTGTGCCAAACGCGGCAATTCCGCACGACGATCCGGTCGGATCGTTCGACGTAGATGGACGAGCCATAGTTCCGCAGCCACTCGTGGTCGTCGTTGTGATGCGGGGAGAGCCAGTCGCCTTCGGCCTCAATCTCCGCGTCAGAGTCGAGATGCGCGCGCCGGCCGTCGGAAGCGTCGATGTTCTCAAGCGTCAGACCCGGGCAATCCGTCGCCCAGAGGCCCGCGCGAAATCCGCTGATTCGCCCGCCGCGGACCGTGACGTTGCGCTGCCCTACCACGCGGATACCGAAACCCTCATACGTGTCCGGCGGCGCGTCGCGCTCGGCACCGCGCAGTTGCGCACCCCGCTCGAACTCAATCACGATGTCCGCGGCGGCGACGTGCACCACCCCGTCGCGGTTGGAATCCAGCAGCATCAGGTTTGGCGGAATCTCGATGCGGCAGGATTGGGTAATGACCGTATCGTCGGACCGCAGGGTCACAACGGGTGGGTCATCGGCCACCCACAGGCCCAGACAAACCGTGCAAACTGCCGGCAGCACCAGCGCGGCCATGCCGTGCCCTCCACCAGGTCTAGGATCGCGGGACAGTGTACTGCACAGGTGCCCTTCCTGACTGCGCCGTAAGAATCGACTTTGACGCCGGCCGGACAGGCCGCCCCGGCCCGTGATCGTTTAATTTGCTGACGGTTAGTTGACCTTCGCGCAAGGCGGGGCCTAAAACCCTGTAGGGAGTAGTTCAGCGGTCTTTGCGCACGCGGAGACGGCGGAGTTTTGGGTGCATCGGAGACGGTGTGCCTCAAGTCTGAGTTTTGCGTGAAGTGAAATCACGTGTGTCTGCGGGCGGAGCGATCTCGGCCCGTCGCCGAGAAGTTCAGCATCCGCATTTCTGAGAGAATAGGAGGCTTGTGTTATGAGGCATCTCGTATTGATCGCAGTTTTGGGCTTGGTTACGGCGTCAGCATCCGCCAACTGGTACGACAACTTCGATTCGTACAACCTGGGCAGCATCAACAACCAGGGCGGATGGAAGGGATGGGCCAACGTCCCCTCGGCGGCGGGCGAGGTTTCCGACATCCTGTCGCGTAGTGCGCCCAAGTCCCAACTCATCGACTTGGGCGCGGATTCGGTGCGCTCGTACACCGGCTACAACACGGGCATGTGGTCTTATAGGACGTGGCTGTTTATTCCCACCGATTTTCAAAGCGGTGGCACCGCCCCCGACACGGGGACCTACTTCATCCTGCTGAATCGCTACACGAACGGCGGGGCCGACACACGCTGGTCGGTGCAGATGGCCTTTGATTCCACGGACGGGCTGATCCACGCCGACTCTGGCTCGAGCGATGAGGTCACGCTGCCGTACGTCGCCGGCGAATGGTCCTTCCTCGACGTGCGGGTGAACCTCACCCAGAACTGGACCCAGGTTTACTACAATGGGACGCTGCTCGATGATCCCGGCCTGGCGAACCACCCCCAGTTGGGCGGCGGCTATAGGTGGACCGCGGGCGTGTTCGGCACCGATACCGACGGCCAGCTCAACATCGCCGCGGTCGACTTGTACGCCAACGGCTCGTCGCCCGTGTTCTACGACGACATGGCGCTGATTCCGGAACCCATGAGCGCTGGGCTGCTCTTGCTGGTGGCGCTCCTGCGGCGGCGGTAGAGGACGTTTCGGCGTCCCCAGTCATTACGGGTCGCGAAAGACCCATAGGAGCACATAGGATCACTTCAGGACAGGAGAAAGGGTATGAAACGCTTGATTTGGCTGGCTATGCCAATCTTGTTGTGCGCGTCCGCGAGCGCGGACACCCTCTTCCAAGTCCCCGGATTCGAAGCGCCCGATTACAATGGTTCGGCGGGGGGAACCTTGCTCACGGGCCAGCAGGGCTGGATCAATCCCGTCGCGGGCAGTTCGGACTTCAAGGTGTACACGTACGCGGGCAACACGCTCGGGATTGCGCCCCATCCGGCCGGCGGCGCCGCCCAGTTCGCGGCCGGGCGTAGTGCGGGGAGCAGCGCGTACGGCCGCGCGCAGCACACGAACAACTGGGCTGCGGACGACGTCTGGACCGTCACCTACGATATCCTCACGAAGTACGACGGGACGCTCCCCGCGACCGACAACATCGGGAGTTTCTCACTCCAACCCTCGGCGACGGCGAAGTACTGGCAATCCATCTTCCAATTCGAGGATCCGAACACGGCGACGGCGTGGAAGTCCGGTTACTTCGTCCAGGAGTTCCCCAACACCGGGCCGGCCGGGATACCCGGCCCTGCCTGGCGAAACCTGGCCTTCAACCATTGGTACCGGGAATCCGTCAACTTCCGGTTCTCGGACAGGCTGATTCTGTCGATCTCGATCACCGATCTCAACACCATGCAGACCACCACCGTCAACCCTGGCTGGCACCTCGTCAATCAGGCCGGCTTCCCGGACAGCTTCCGCTTCTTTACGGGCGGCACCACCGCCGGCAACATCACGGCCTGGGACATTCCAGAGCCTGGAACGTTCCTGATGGCGCTCGGTCTGGCGGCGCTCGCGACGCGACGCTCGCGCTGAGATCGCTGGGCGCAGCTCGAAATGGTACGCTGACCGGCGCCACCGCGTCGAAAGACGAGGTGGCGCTTTTTTTTGCTTGCTCAACAGGGTCCGTGGGTCAGTGCCGGCTCGGTTGGCCGCCACTACGGGCGTGCGCGGGCGCTGGCCACAGACGGCCGACGAGGACGTCGGCCGCTACGGAGTTTCGCTCCCCATCGGCGGGCCGAGCGCGTCCCACGTATTCCATGAACCATCGGCGGGCGGAGCCCGCCCCTACACGAATGCGGGGCGATTTTCGTGGGCACGACGCCGGCAAGGCGGTATCCTGTTGATGTGGCACCGGCATCTTGCCGGTGAAACCACAGGCTGGAAGCCTGTGCCACAGGTTGTGGGATGGGAGCGTGTCCGTATGCCTAAGAGCTCCTATCAAGAGCCCCCTTGCCTCCACAGAGAGGGCCGGGAGAGGCGTGATGCCCGCGCGTTTCAACCCTCCCCCAGCCCCCTCCCTGGGCGGGAGGGGGGTTGCGATCCGCGGGTCAACGACTCGCAGAAGATAGGCCCGGCACGCTCAAAACCGCCGAAAAAGCGGGGCCCGGCGGCGTTCTACGTCGGCCACGGGGGGCCGACGCTACCTATTCCAGCGCTACTTATTCCAGCGCTGCTGGCACTTGGGACCTTGGTGGGTTGCTCGCGACAGACCGACGTGCAAACCGGCGATGTGCTGGCCGGCTTTCGGGACGACGCGGCGTACAGCGGGCTGACGATCGACTATCCGCTTAATGAGACGCTGTTTCCGCCGGAAATCGCACCGCCGACGTATCGCTGGCAGGACAGCAACTCCGGGGCCGACACCTGGCTGGTCACGCTCAAGTTCGCGGATGATCGCGGGCGACTCAGCGTGCTCACCCGCGCATGCGAGTGGACGCCGGACGTGGCGCAGTGGGAGGAGATCAAGCAACGCTCGCGGGAGCGGGCAGCGACGGTGGCCATTCTCGGCGTCCGGCGCGTGGCACCGCAGACGATCCTGACGGGGGCGCGGCTCACGTTCAGCACGTCGCAGGACGAGGTCGGGGCCGCGCTGTTCTACCGGGAAGTGAATCTGCCGTTCGTGGAGGCGGTGAAGGACCCGACGAAGATACGCTGGCGGTGCGGGCCTATTTCCGCGCTGCAGCCGCCGCCCGTCGTGCTGGAGAATCTGCCCGTATGTGGCAATTGCCACTCGTTTTCGGCCGACGGTGCCACGCTCGGCATGGACGTGGACTACGCCAATGACAAGGGTTCGTATGTCCTGACGGCGGTGCAGAAGGAGATGACCCTCGCGACCAGCGACATCATTACCTGGAGCGATTTCCGCCGGGAGGATGGCGACGCGACGTTCGGGCTGCTATCGCAGGTCTCGCCCGATGGCCGGTACGCGGTCAGCACGGTGAAGGACCGGTCGGTCTTCGTCGCGACGCCGGGGTTGGCGTTTTCGCAGCTCTTTTTTCCCATCCGGGGCATTCTCGCGGTGTACGACCGGGAGACCAGGGCATTTCGTGCGCTGCCCGGTGCGGATGATCCGCAGTACGTGCAAAGCAATCCTTCCTGGAGTCCCGACGGGAAGTACATCGTTTTCGCCAGAAGCAAGGCGTACCATCTCCGCCAGGACTCGGCCAACGTGCTGCTGACGAAAGAGGAGTGCGCCGAGTTCCTGGAGGAGGGCAAGACGTTTCTTTTCGACTTGTACCGCATCCCGTTCAATGACGGCCTGGGGGGCGCAGTGGAGCCGCTCGCGGGCGCGTCGCAGAATGGCATGAGCAACTACTTCGCGAAGTACTCTCCGGATGGCAAGTGGATTGTCTTTTGCAAGGCCAGAAGCTACATGTTGCTCCAGCCGGACAGCGAACTCTATATCATCCCGGCGGCAGGCGGCGCGGCTCGGAAGCTGCGCTGCAATACGGGCCGGATGAACTCGTGGCACAGTTGGTCGCCAAATGGCAAGTGGCTGGTGTTTTCGTCGAAGGCATATTCCGACTACACCCAGCTTTTTCTCACGCACATTGATGAGCGGGGCGAGAGCAGCCCGCCGGTGGTGTTGTCCCGCCTGACGGCTCCGGACCGGGCGGCCAACATCCCGGAGTTCGTGAATGCCGCGCCCGACGCCATTGCCAGGATCGGGGCCAACTTTGTGGATGACGTGTCCTATGTCCGGGCCGGGGACGCTTTTCTGCGCGCCGGGCACGACGTGGACGGCGCCATGCGGCAGTATCGCCAGGCGCTGACGCTGAACAACCGCAACGCCGTGGCACACAGCAACCTGGGCGGCTTGCTCGTTACGCAGGGGGTCATCGAAGAGGGCGTGACGCATCTGCAGGAGGCCATCCGTCTCGACCCGGCCAACGGCAGTCCATACTACAATCTCGGTATGTTGCGTGCCCGGCAGGGGCAGGCGGACGAAGCCATTGGACATCTGCTGCAGGCCGTGCGCTACCGGCCGGAAGTGGCGGACGCGCAGCGGGTGCTGGGGACGCTGCTGTGCAACAAAGGAGCGGGAGTCGAGGGCCTGGGGCACTTGTCCGAGGCCGTGCGCCTCGATCCGCAGGACGCCGTTTCACACTATTGCCTGGGTAAGGCGCTGGCCGCGCAGAACAAGGTCGACGAGGCGGTCCGGCAGCTTGTGTCCGCGGTGCAGCTTGAGCCGGATTATGTCAGTGCGCTCTACCTGCTCGGCCAGATTCGTTTTAGCCAGGGCCAGGTCGCGGAGGCCATCGGCCACCTGTCGCGGGCCGCCGGCCTCAAATCGGACGACCCCGGCATGCTCACCGACTTGGCCTGGATGCTCGCGACGTCGCCCGACCCGGCGCTGCGCGACGGGCTGAAGGGCGCGGAGTACGCCAGGCGGGCTTGCGAATTGACCGGTCACCAGGCGTTCGCACCGCTCGATATGTTGGGCGTCAGCCTTGCGGCGGCGGGTCAATTCCGCGAGGCGCTCCAGGTCACCGAGCGGGCCCTGCAACTGGCGCGCGCCGCCGGGCAGGATCAGGCCGCGGCCAGCATCGCGGCGCGGATCGAGCTTTACGAAAAGCGCCAGCCCTATCAGCCGCCGGGTCCGTCGCCGATTCACGGCGGCGGGCCGGGAGTGCCGAGTTCAAAGTGAGTTGGACGAGCCTAACGCGACGGACCAGACATGCGGATGGAAAAGCGTGCGATTTGCGGCTTGCAGGTGGTTAGCCTGCCGCGCCGCTGCTGCCGGGAGCTGTTCATCACCGCCGCGCCGGCGCCTGGCGAACCCGCGGGTGCGCTGCTTGGCAACATCGCAGGTGTGCTGCGTGACTGCGGCGGGCGCATCGTGTCCCAGGAAGTATTCGGAATCTGGAGTCAGGAAAAGGACGTCCGGCGTGCGCTGGCGAGCGCGTTCGGCGAGATCGCGTGGCCGGTGACGTGGGTAAGGAGGAAAGCTGCGCCGACAGCGTGCCTCGGCGGTATACAGACCTGGGCGGTGTCCGGCGTTTCCGTCGAACCGTTGGAATTCGGTGGGCACATTGTGGGGAGCACTTTCGAGGACGATGACGCGCGGTATTGCCGCCTGGGCGGTTTGTTGCCGACGGACGCGACGAGCTCGCGCGCCGCACAGGCGCGCGAGGTCCTGGAGCAAATGGAGACGGTTTTGCGGGCGGCCGGCATGGAATTCCGGCAGGTGCTCCGCACCTGGTTCTACAACGCGGACATCCTGTCCTGGTACGGAGATTTCAATCAGACGCGGAATTCGTTCTTCACAGAGCAACGCGTGTTTGACGCCGTCGTACCGGCCAGCACGGCAGTGGGGACGTATCCGGCGGCTGCGCTCGCGACACCGGCTCTGGTGAGTGGCTTGCTGGCCGTCAGGGCCAAGAGCGGAAAAGTTGTTGCCGTCGCCGTGCCGTCAGCTTTGCAGCGTGCGGCGTTGGATTATGGCAGCTCCTTCAGCCGAGCGGTGGAACTCACGCTGCCCGACCACCGGCGGCTGCTCGTTTCCGGCACGGCCAGTATCGCCGCCGGGGGACACACCGTTTACGCCGGCGACGTAGATGCACAGATTGCGCGTACGCTGGAGGTGGTTCACGCGATCTTGGCGTCACGTGGAATGGACTGGCCGGACGTCACGCGCGCCATCGCCCATTTCAAGCGGGCCGCGGACGTCGCGGTCTTCCACGGCCCTGGCGCTGGTTGCCCGGCGGTCGCGCTCCCCGTGCTGTCCGTGGAGAGCGAAATCTGCCGGGATGATCTGCTGTTCGAGTTGGAAGTCGATGCCGTGGGGTTCACGGAGGCCGGCGGGGCTCTGCCGGGCCTGCACACGAGCCGCGCGCCATGCACATAAGTTATGCAGTGACAATGACATAGGCGTAACGTGGGGATCGTCCCCCAGGCGACGAACATACGTCTAACGGTCCAACTCCCAAACTGGTATGATAAGTGCTAGGGGTAGGTCGTTTAGGACTGCGGAGAGAGACCATGTCGATCAAGCGCAAGCGTGTACCCTGGCTCGTACTCACCCTGGTGGCCGGCGTCAGTTCTGCGGCCTGGCCGCGACTCGCCGTCGCGCAGCTCGCCCCAGAGCCCGGTGGAGGTGCGGCGGCGAAGCTGCACCCGCTGCTGCTGGAGCGCTTCACGCAGGAAACCGAGCCGGTAAAGGCGTGGGTTTTCCTCGCCGACAAGGGCGTCTTCTCCCAGGCGGAGCTCGACGCGGCCCTCGCCCAGGTGGCCGCGACGTACGACCGGCGCGCAATTCAGCGCCGGCAGATGCGCGGGCTGCGCGCCGCGCGGGGGCTGCCGATCTTTGACGAACACGATTTGCCGGTGGTGCCGGAATACGTCGACGCCGTCGTCACGACCGGTGCACGGCTGCACTTGACGAGTCGGTGGCTCAATGCGCTGAGCGTCTACGTGACGCCGGACCAGGCGGAGCAAATCGCGGCCCTGCCGTTTGTC
>JAGVEP010000468.1 GCA_020058145.1 Phycisphaerae bacterium
ACCTGCCCCTGTCAATTCGCGCGCCAAATACTCCGACAGTCTCGCCGGCGTGGGTGTTCCGCCGAGCGCGTTCGGCCGGCGGCAGGCGCGGGGTTAGCGCGCGAGCACCAAAGAGGCAGCGTCAGAAGTTGCTCCACCGAATCGCGCGATACGCGATCTCGTACCGCCACAGCCAGAAAGCAACCAGGACGACCGAACCCCCACACAGCACCCAGAACTCCAGCGGAGCTCCGAGCGGCCAACCCCTCTGCGGCAGCCCGAACGCGTCGCTAATGCAGGCGTCGTCGATTGTCATCAAGGCGCTGAACACGCCCCAGCAGCAACACAGCACCCACAAATACGCCGTCTCATACCGGACGACCTTCATCGCCCAGCGGAAGTCCGGCAACCCGCCGCGCAGCAGCCACCACGTAGCCACCAGCGCCGCCAGGACGCGGTGTCCGAGGCCACAGGCGAAAACGCCGATGGCGCTGGCAAAACATACCATGCCAAAATCCTCCCAACGCATGTGGAAGGGCTGGTTTCCGAACCGCAACTCCTGAATGGCGAGGACCGTGCACATCCACAGCGCAGCCCCGCACCAAATCAGAACATAGTGCAGTGCGGCGAATCCGCTTTCGGCGGTCGCGGGCGTGCGGAGCACCAAGCTCCGGTAGAACGGCCGCGGATGACGTAGCACACTGGCGGCAGTGGCGATCCAACTCGCCAGCGACCTCCCTCGCGCCCACCGACATCCAGGCCGGCTGCGCTGCTGATCCAGCGATTCTGCGAGCGCCAAACCGCACTCCGAACAACGTTCGTCGGCCGGGCGATGCGTCAAGTCATACCCGCAGCCTTCGCACACGGGCGGCAACTCGGGCGGCGGTTCAATTTTCGCGACCGCGTCGATGGCACAGCGCAGCCAGGTGGCCAGCATGTACAGTGAGATGACGACGCTTACGGCCAGGATGCCCTGCGCACCAAACCCGAATGGCACCTGCCCCTCCGCGTACTCCGTGTGTGTCTTCGCAACAAAGAGGCTGCCCGCGGCAACCGTGAGCACCACGGTCGGCCAGAGCACCGCCGCTGTGGCGCGCACGGCTCGGCGGAAGGAGCGCCCCAGGCTGCCCGCGCGGTGAATCCAGGGCAGATTCAACCAGGCGAGCAGCAACAACAGCAGGAAACCGAGAAGCAGGGTGAAGATCAGAACATACGCCGGCGGCCCAAGCCACCCCGGGTCCCCCGCATGCCATTCGCGCCACACCTCAGACGGCGTCCGGGAGCGGAACTGGCAATATCCATAGCTCCACGAACGCGTCGCGGAGCCACTTGTTGCCACAAGCGTTGGGGGGGAGCTCCAGGTTGCCGCCAGCGTCCCATGCCAGAGCGCCAGCGCGGCGAGTACTACGGCGTAGCCCACCAAACCCAGTAGCAGCACCGCCAGGAACGAGGGTCGGGAGGCACGCAGCAGACAGCCTGCCGCCCTGGCGGGACTCGTCAAATCGAGTACCGGTGAGAGCAGCACGCGCCACCCCGGCGGGACCAACGGCCCCTGTGCGTCCGCCCCATTGGTCGCCGGCAAACAGGATTCGATATCGCGCTGCGGCATTGTGTCCGTTCCGAGCCGGTAGCATAGTGCGGTGTGTGTCCTGGCGCAACGGCGGGCAGAGCCCGCCCTACGGTTTGCGAGGTGACTTGTGATCGTGCTGCACAATCCCGACGTCTGCCCGCCCGCCATACGAGCGCGGCACATCGTCGTGCTCGGTTTCGGCTCGCAAGCCCGGGCCCAGGCGCTCAACCTGCACGACAGCGGTTGTGACGTGACCGTGGCCCTGCGACCCGGCAGCCCATCATGGCCGCAGGCCGAGCAGGCGGGTCTGCGCGTACGCGAAATCGCCGCCGCGATACGCGACGCAGACATCGTCATGCTCCTGATCCCCGACGAGACGCAACCCGCCATCTACGAGCAGAACGTGAAGCCCAACCTGCGCGCCGGCGCCTGCCTCGGCTTCGCGCACGGCTTCGCGATTCACTACCGGCAGATCGTCGCCGCCGCAGAAACAAACGTGTTCCTCGTCGCACCAAAGGGCATCGGGCCGATGGTCCGTCAGCAGTACCAGGCCGGCAGTGGCGTGGCGGCGCTGATCGCCGTCCACCAGGACCCCAGCGGCGACACGCGCGATGTTGCGCTGGCTTACGCCGGCGCGCTCGGCTGTGGACGCACGGGCATCCTGGAAACGACCTTTCGTGAGGAAACCGAGACCGACCTCTTCGGCGAGCAGGCCGTGCTCTGCGGCGGGCTCGTCGAGTTGATTCGTGCGGGCTTCGAGACCCTGACCGCGGCCGGCTACGCCCCGGAAATGGCGTATTTCGAATGCCTGCACGAGGTCAAGCTCATCACGGACCTGATTTACGAACGCGGCCTCGCCGGCATGCGCCGCGCCGTCAGCCGCACCGCGGCGTTTGGCGGCCTGACGCGCGGACCGCGGGTGATTGGCGTGGAAGCGCGGCGGGCCATGCAAGAGCTGCTGGCGGAAATCCAATCCGGAGAATTCGCCCGCCAGTGGCTGGCAGATTACGCGGCGGGGAAGCCGCGGCTCACGGCTACCACGACGGCCGAAGCCGCGCACCCCGTCGAAACGGTGGGGGAAACGCTACGGAAAACGATGCGGGAAGCGCACCATGCCCGCGGGTCGCAAACTGAGGACTCGTAGAGCCTCGACGCGGCTACTTCCCGGCCTTGTAGAACGGCAGCGGCACGACTTTTGCGGGCGTTTTTGAACCGCGAATGTCGACCTCCACCGCCGTGCCCGGCTGCGAAAGCCCCGTCGTCAGCAGCCCCATCGCGATGTTCTTGTTGAGCGTCGGGCTCAGCGTTCCGCTCGTCACCACGCCCACTTCCTGGCCGTCTTTCAGGATCGTCGCGCCCTGCCGCGCGATCCGCTTGCCCTCCAGCTCAAAGCCCGTGATCTTCCGCCGCAGACCCTCGGCCTTCAGGCGTTTCAGCACGTCGCCGCCGATGAAGTCCTTGGTTAGATCCACCGCCCACTCCTGCCCGGCGGTGAGCGAATCCCAGTCCGCGGTCAACTCGTGGCCGTAGAGCGGCATCCCGGCTTCGAGCCGCAGCGTATCCCGCGCGCCGAGCCCGGCTGGCTTGATCGGCCGTCCCAGTCCTTCCGCCCGGCTCACCAGCATCCTCACCGCCATCAGCGCCAGGTTCGCCGGCAGAATGATCTCGACACCGTCTTCTCCGGTGTAGCCGCTACGGGCGAAGAAGTACTCGACACCCATCAGGTTGCCAGTCTTGAAGCGATAGCGCTTGAGATCGTCCAGCGGCACCGGCAGGAGCTGCCCCAGCGTGGCCAGCGCCTCCGGACCCTGGATCGCGACCATCGCCGTCTCGAAAGTCCGGTCCGTGATCTCGACGTCGAAGCCGCTGCGCTGCTGCTGCCACCATCCGAGCAGCTTCTCGCGGTTCGACGCATTACAGACCACCAGAAAGTGGTCCTCGAACTTCGACACGATCACGTCATCGAGAATCCCGCCATCATCCTGGCACATGTGGCTGTAACGGCACATGCCCGGCGTCGCCGCCGCGATGTTGCGGGTATTCAGCCGCTCCAGGAACCGGCCTGCGTCCGGTCCGCGGAATTCGACGCGGCCCATGTGCGACACGTCGAACAGGGCGGCGTGCTGCCGGCACCAGTTGTGCTCCTCGATGATGCTGGTGTAGATAACCGGCAGCTCCCAGCCGGCAAATTCGACCAAACGGGCGTGGCACTCACGGTGAAAGGCGCTTAGCGGAGTTTGGTGCATGTTCATTCCCTATCCGCGGGTCGCCGCCCGAACCGGCGCGGTGCCCAGCGCGTCGCGACAGGATACCCGCAACTCGTCGCCCGGCCCAGCGCTGAAATGCGCGCTTGCCGGTCCGCGCGTAGCGCCCCTAAAATACCGGACTTGTGCGCCTTTTGGACCGACGGCCTGGTGCGTCGCGGACGTGCCGCCGGGTTCGCCGGACGCCGGTAGGGTGACTGATGCCTGCGACGCTCAAAGACCGACAGGTCGAGGAACTGACCCAGAACCTGGGTCGCGAGATGTTCGAGCGGATGCGCAGCAGCCAGCCGAACTGCCTGCAGTTCGGCTGGTGGCAGGACCGCATGTTGCGCGTCTGCATGTTGGATGAGTGGTTCAAGGTGCAGGCGTTCCGCTTCATCGACGTGTTGCCGATGATGCAGACCGACCTCGACGTGGCCCGGCACCTGAGAGAATATTTCGTGCTGCCCACGGTCGGGCACCGGCCATCAGCCGGTGACGACGGCCTGCGTGAACTCGACGCCCCGCCACCGGGCCGCCGCCTCGTCGAAACCGTCTCGCGGCTGATGAACTTCAAGCGGCTCGACTCGCTCACGGCCCGGCTGCTCGCCAAGGTCGCCCGCAAGGGTGCCCATCTCATGGCCGGCAGTTTCATCGCCGGCTCCAATATCCAGGAAGCCGAGCGCGCCATCCTCAAGCTCCGCGCCCGGCAAATGGCCTTCACCATCGACTTGCTCGGCGAGGCGGCCCTGTCCACCGCGGAGGGCGAGGCGTACCAGCAGATTTACCTCGACCTCATCGGCCAGTTGCCGCAGCGGGCCGCCGCCTGGTCGCCGGTGCCGCTTGTGGACCAGGGCGACGGGCAGGCCCTGCCGCGCGTCAACGTCTCCGTCAAGCTCACCTCGCTGTACCCCGGTTTTGACCCGATCGCGCCGCAGGCCTGCAAAGCCCGCGCGAAAGAACTGCTCCGGCCGCTATTCCGCAAAGGCATGGCCGGCGGCGTGCACGTCCACGTCGACATGGAGCATTACGCCATCAAGGACCTCACGCTCGAACTCTTCGAAGAGCTGCTCCTGGAGCCGGAGTTCCGTGATTACCCGCACTTCGGCATCGTGCTCCAGGCATACCTCAAGGACGGCGACCGCGACGGGCAGCGGCTGATCGACTACGCCAAACGCCGCGGCACGCCGCTGTGGTGCCGGCTCGTCAAAGGGGCGTACTGGGACTCGGAGACGGTCTGGGCCGCTCAACGGCATTGGCCCGTGCCCGTCTGGGAGCAGAAATGGCAATCCGACGCCTGCTTTGAACGCATGACGCGCGCGCTGCTGTCGAACCACCAACACGTGCGCTGCGCGTTCGCCAGCCACAACGTCCGCAGCCTGTCGCACGCGATGGCGGTGCACCGGCTGCTGGATGTCCCCACCTGGGCATTCGAACTCCAGATGCTCTACGGCATGGGTGACCCGATCAAGTCCGCGGTCGTGCAGATGGGCCAGCGGGCACGCATCTACACGCCCTACGGCAACATGCTCGCGGGCATGGCCTACTTGATCCGCCGGCTGCTGGAGAATACCGCCAATGAGTCCTTTCTGCGGCAGTCAGGTTCGGACGACGCGGACGAGGAACGGCTTTTGGAAAATCCCGACGCGCTCGGCCGCAGGACGCCACCTCCGGAAAAGCCGATCGTGACGCGCTACGAATTCGAGGAACCGATCATGGACCCGTTTGAAAACGTGGCCAGCGCGGATTTCGCGCTGCCGCACGTGCGGCAACACATGCAGGCCGGGCTCGCCCAGCTTCGCAGCGAGGTCGGGCGGGAGTATCCGCTTGTCATCGGCGGCCAGCCGGTGCGGACGGGGAAGTGGCTGGAAACTCGCAACCCCTCGCGGCCAAATGAGATCGTCGCCAAGATCGCGCAGGCCGACGAAATGACCGCTGCACAAGCCGTGGCGGCAGCGAAGGACGCCTACCGCACCTGGCGACAGCTCTCGCCGGACGAGCGGGCCGAGTACCTGACCCACATCGCCGAGCGGATCGAAGAGCGGCGCTACGAGTTGTCCGCGCTCCTGGCGGTCGAGTGTGGCAAGACCTGGCGCGAGGCCGACGCCGACATCTCCGAAGGCATTGACTACTGCAACTACTACGTCCGGGAGATCCTGCGCATCACCGAGCGCCCCCGGCGGCGGGACATCGAGGGCGAGACGAACGAGTACTTCTACGGTCCGCGCGGCGTCGTCGCCGTCATCAGCCCGTGGAACTTCCCGCTATGCCTGTTGCTCAACATGACCACAGCGGCGATCGTCACGGGCAACACGGTCGTGCTGAAGCCCGCCAGCGCGGCAGCGGCGGTCGCCGGCAAACTGATGGCGGTGTTCGCCGACATCGGCCTACCCGCTGGCGTCGTCAATTATCTGCCCGGTCCCGGTGCGGTCGTCGGCGAAGCCCTGGTGCGACACCCGGACGTCGAAATCGTCGCCTTCACCGGCTCGCGCGACGTGGGCGTGCGGATCAACAGGCTCGCGGCGGAGGCGCCGACCCGCCGGCCGGGGTTGAAACGTGTTATCGCCGAGATGGGTGCGAAGAACGCGATCATCGTCGACGCGAATGCCGACCTCGACGAAGCGATCAAGGGTGTCATGGCCAGTGCGTTCGGCTACGCCGGCCAGAAATGCTCGGCCGCGTCGCGGGTGATCGTTTTCGAAGCCGCCCACGACCGGTTCGTTGAGCGGTTGATCGCAGCCGCGCGGTCCAAGAGCGTCGGGCCCGCGGACGAACCGACCACGGCGATCCCGCCGGTGATCAGCGCGGCGGCGCGCGACGCAATTCTGCAATACATCGAGTTGGGTAAGAAGGACGGACGGTGCGCGCTGGCGGTCGATGTCTCGCGGCAGGTGGCGGAGTCTGGCGGGTACTACGTCGGTCCGCACATCTTCGTCGACGTGCCGCCGACCTCGCGGCTGGCGCGCGAGGAAATCTTCGGCCCCGTGCTGACGGTGTTACGGGCAAAGAACATCGATGAGGCTATTCGGCTGTTCAATGACTCGGATTACGCGCTCACCGGCGGGATATTCTCGCGGAGTCCGGCGAACATCGAACGTGCCCGGGCGGAGTGCGAATGCGGAAATCTCTATATAAATCGTCCGATAACCGGTTCGCGCGTGGATCTCCAGCCTTTCGGCGGGTTCAAGATGTCGGGTGTAGGCTCCAAGGCCGGCGGGCCAGACTATTTGATCCAGTATTGTGAGGCACGGACGGTGACGGAGAACACGCTGCGGCGTGGGTTTGCGCCCAGTGAGGAGGTCGTCGAGGCGTTGGGATAACGCTGGAATTCGCCGCACGCACCCCGCCCGGCTGGCACGCACCCCGTCCGAGCCCCCGGCGCCAGCCGGGGGTTTCGCGCAGCGCGTCCGACCGACGCTTAAGAGCGCTCCGCAGGATAACCCCACGCTGGCGCGTAGGGCTCGGACGGGACGGTTTTCGATAGAACAGGGCGTGCTCGCCTACCGCTCCGGACGCAACAGGACCGGCCCGGTCCCGTTTTTCTGCGTTTTTTCCACCATTTTTGCTTGCCGTGGCTCGGGCCGAGTGGTAATAATAGATGGAAGCCTCGGCGCGCTGCGCGCCGGACGGAACTGATACCTCTTCATGTCAAGGAAGTGAGGTGCTGCGCATGTGTTGTACCCAAGGTGTGCCGTGCGGCTGTAGTTGGCGGAGGCGGGCCTTCACGCTGATCGAGCTGTTGGTCGTTGTGGCCATCATTGCTCTGCTCATCGGAATCCTGTTGCCCTCGCTCAGCAAGGCCCGTGAATCCGCCAAAAAGGTCAAGACCCAGGCGCTGATGAAGGAAATCGGCAACGGGCTGGAAGTGTTCCGCACCGACAACGAAGCGGACCTTAAAGGTCAGAACTATCCGTCGTCGCATTGCGGGGATGATCCGACCGAAGCCGGTGCCGCGTTCCAGATGTTCGGCACCCAATTGCTGGTGCGCTACTTGATGGGCAAGGACCTTCAGGGCTATGTCGCCCCGCGCACCGTGCCGAGGAGCTATTGGGACGCTGAGTTGGACTGGCAGCAAAAGGGCTGGTACGACAAGCCGGGCGACCCCGATTTTCCCGCGGGCGCGACCGCGGCCTTCGCGCGCTGTGGACCTTACATCACCGCGGACGCGGTAAAGGTCAAGGCGCCGAAGGACTTGCCTGGGTTTAACCATAGCAGCACCGATCCAAAAGACACCAACCTGCTCATGATCGACACCTTCGAGATGCCGATCCTCTACTACGCGGCCGATTCCCGCTACGCCGACGTCCCGAATGCCAACATCGCCACCACCAAGTATTTGGCTAGCACCGACCCCAACATTCCGGGTATGGGTTACCCCGGCATTTACAACTTCGGCGACAACGCACTTCTAACCGGTGGTTGGGCCTGCGCCTGTGCGCCTAGCGGTCTTTGTTCGTGCGATCACTTTGACCCACCCAATCTCGGCGGCAGCTCTGACCCGAACGCGTCTTGGTTCCCCGAAGGCTGGGTCGACGAGGCGCCGGATTGGACCACCGCGGTTTCGACCATGGGCAACTCGTTCCCATACTTCATCATGAACAAGACGGCCTTCGATTCCACTCCGACCGACCGGAAGACGGTCCAGCCGGTTCGCAAGGACAATTTCATCCTGCTCAGCCCGGGCAAAGACGGGCGGTTTGGGACGACTGACGACATCACGAATTTCCAGTAGTGCCACACGGCCGCAACGGCACGTAGATACGGGACAGCAGGCCGGGTCGTCCGACCCGGCCTGTTTCCTGTTCGGAAATCATCCCGTCCGAGCCCCCGGCGCCAGCCGGG
>JAGVEP010000167.1 GCA_020058145.1 Phycisphaerae bacterium
AGTACACGCCGGATACTGACCATCCCTGGCCTCCTGTGCGGGTGATGTTGTCAACACCACCATCTTCACGGGAGGCCAGTGCTTGCGCAAGCGCCGTAAGTCCTTGCATATCAATGACTTATAGATTATCTAAATGCCATTCGTGGCTGTCCCTATTTAGGCGAAGTGTGGCCCCCGGCTGCCGATGGTGGCCAGCCGGCCTACCGCGCCTGCTCCAGGGCCTCGCGGACCGGCGGTTGCTCCGGGTCACACTCCAGCGACCGCTGCCACCACTGCCGGGCTTCATCGCCGACGGCGGCGCTTTCCGTGGGTGCTGCCTGGTACGCCATCCAGGCCAATTCGGCCAGACGATTCAACGCCGGAACATGACAAGGATGCCGATCGGTGAACGCAATCAAGAGCACTCTCGCTTCCTCGCCGCGGCCCGCTTTGGACAGTGCCAAGGCCCGATTCAGCGTCGCGTCGGCCGCGTCCGGCTGCTCTCGCAACACCATCTCGAAATCGCTCGCGGCGGCGCCCCATTCCAACAGGTCGAGGAGCACCTCACCGCGGCGGGAAAAAGCCTCGGGAGTGGGGATCAGCTCGATGACACGATCCCACGCGCCGCGCGCGTCGGCCAGGTGACCGGCCGCCTGATGAGCAATCGCCAGATTGAACCAGGCTTCGCCTCGTCCCGGCTCCTCTCGCACAACCTGCTGGAGCACTGCGATCGCGTCGATCCAGCGGTGGGCCTGGGCGAGCGCGGTGGCATGATCAAAACGCAGCGCGACGTTCACAGGGTCGAGCGCGACACGCCGCGCAAGCGTATCCGCGGCCGGCGACCATTGGCCGAGCGCGGCGAAGGCTTCGGCCGCGTCGCGCAGGGCACCAGGATGCTCGGGATCGTCGCGCAGCGTCGCCTGCGCAAGTTGCAACCGCCGCCCGGCAGCCCGAAGGTCAGGATCGCCGGCCCAGTGGACCAGCGGCTGAAACGTCGGCGTCGCCGGGGGCTCTACCGCGGCTGGCTCGCCTGTCTCGACCAGCAACTTGTCGCTGTCGCGGGGTTGTGACGCGGTCGGCGCAGAGTTCGCCACGTGATGAAGCGTGGGCGGCGGCGACGATTCGCGTGCAGCCCGGCCGGCGCGCACGCCGCTGAAAATGGCCCAGGTCACCGTGCCCGCCAGCAGCAGACAGACGCCAGTAAAGACCGTCAGCAGTTTCACGCGACGCGCAGGGCCTCGATTACGTTTGTCCGCGCCGCGTGCCGGGCCGGGGCGATGCCGGCCAGCACGCACAGGCCAACCGTGACCGCTATGGCGAGGCCGACAAACTGCCAGGGCACATGGAACGCCAGGTGGTAGCCCCACATGCGTTCCGTCATGGTGGTCACGTTCCACGCCAGGTGCAGCCCCAGGCCCAGGCCGAGCCCGCTGCCGAGCACGCCAAGTACGAGCGCCTCGCCGACAACCAGCCGCAAGATCTGGGCCCGCGTCGCGCCGATAGCGCGCAGGGTGGCGAGCTGCTTCGTGCGGCTGGCCACGTTCGCGGTCATCAGGTTCGCCACGCCGAGCGCCGCGACCAGAAGCGCGACACCGGGGACGGCGGAAAGCAGGTAGGTGAGCTTGGTCAGCTCGGCGTCGATCTCGTCTTTCAGCTCGCGGGCCGTGCCGTAGCGGGCGCTGGTGTGCAGCCGGCGGAGGAGTTCCTGGAGCACGCGGGTCTCGCGGTAGTTCTGCCAACGCCGTTCGAGCGGCAACTCGGTATTGTAGTGCATGTGCGAGAGCCCGGCCGCCTCCCGCGTCCCCAGCGGCGGAGGCCAGCCCGCCGGCGGGGGCTCCGGCGGCAAGTCAAAATTCAGCAAGACCAGCCGCGCTCCATCCAACCCCCACAGCTTCTTGAGATCCGCGTTCGTCCCGATCACTGAGCCCACCGCGGCCATGTACGACTCGCTCTGCACCTGGAAGTAGCTCGCGGCGATGTCCAGCGCGGGCGAGTCAATCACCCCGGCCACCGTGAAGATCGACCAGCGGTTGTTGAACCAGACGCGGACCTTGTTGCTCACAACGACCTTGCCGTCGGCGTCGCGCTGTTCGTGCACTCCCTTGCGCCGTGTGCGGGCGAAATCGGCCGCGACGAGCACGTGGTCGCCCTTGCGGAGGAGTTCCTTGGCGGATTCCTTGTCACCCTCGACAAACTCGAGTTGCACCATGTCAAAGAAGGAATCGGGATCGACCCCCAGAAACCAGGTGACCGACCGCAGCACCTTCTCGGGAATCAGCAGCGGACGCTCCTCCACGATCACGTTCGGCGCGTTGGCCACCGAGAAGTCCTTCACACCCGGCATGCGCGACACGATGTCCGGCACGTCGCCCTCGATCTGATCGTCGCTCCAGATGTACGCTTCCGGAAACTGCTTCGGGAATTGCCAGCCGCTGCGGAAGCTCTCGTTGAACACCAGCAGGCCCACGATGAGCGACAGCCCGACCATCAGCCCGCAGCAAATGCCCGCGGACCGCCACACCGCGTGCCCCACCTGGTCCTGAAGCAGCCGACTCCGCACGCCGACCACCAGAGCCGTGATCGGCACGGCCAGGCGGCTGACGAGCCAGACGGCGGCCGGCGCCGCGAGGGCATAGACCAGGTACAGCAGCACGACGGCCGTCGCTGACCAGCGCACGAACACGAGATCGCGCTGCACAACATACGTCATCACGTAGAGCTGCGCGACCAGCACCGCGACGGCCCACACCAGGGTCAGCAGCAGCACGTCGAAGCCGGCCCGCCGGGCCCGCGGACGCGTGGCTTCGAGC
>JAGVEP010000309.1 GCA_020058145.1 Phycisphaerae bacterium
TCCGGAGCGGCCGCGACCGGGCCAGGCGCCACGCAACCCGCGCTGAGGTGCAGCAGCACCCACGCGCCGACCAGGGCGGGAGCGCGCTTAGGGGACATCGTTTTGTTGGTCGCGTGGTGCATCGACGCTACAATTCGCGGCGCTGCAGAATACCCGTTTGGGAGCACGCATGGAACGAACGCTGATTATCTTCAAGCCGGACGCGATGAACCGAAACCTGGTCGGCCGGATTCTGACGCGGTTCGAGGACAAGGGGCTGCGGATTGCGGCGCTGAAATTGCAGAAATCGCCGCGCTCGCAGGTCGAGAAGCACTATGCGGTACACAAAGAGCGGCCGTTCTACGGGTCGCTGGTCGAATTCATGACGAGCAGCCCGGTGATTCTGGCCGTGCTCGAAGGCCCGGAGGCGATCGCCATTGTGCGAAACCTGCTGGGCGCCACGAACGGCCGGAAAGCGTCGCCCGGCACAATCCGCGGCGACTTCGGCCTGGATCAGCAATACAATCTCGTACACGCGAGCGACGGGCCGGAGACGGCGCGCGAGGAGATCGAGTTGTTCTTCAAGCCCGAAGAGATCGTCAGCTACGAACGCGCGACGGACCGCTGGATTGTGAGCAATGGGTAGCGACGGAGCGACACAGCGACGAAGGGAATTGGTGGGCGGTGCCCACCCTACGGTGAGCTTCCCATGAAAGTGAAACCGATCGGCGAACACGCGCAAAGCCCCGTGACGATGCCCGGTGCGAAAGACGTGCAGATGCGCATGCTCATTGGCCCGCAGGATGGGGCCCAGGTGTTTCACATGCGGCACTTCGAGGTCGCGCCCGGCGGCCATTCGCCGCACCATGCACATGATTACGAACACGAGGTGCTGATTCTGAAGGGCCGCGGCACGGTCAAGAGCGAACAGGGCGACCGCCCGTGCCAACCCGGCGACGTGGTCTGGGTGCCGCCGAATGTGCAGCACCAATTTCAGAATGCCGGCGGCGAGCCGTTGGAGTTTGTGTGTCTGATCCCCGCCCCGCGGGAGTGTGTTTAGGCCGCAGGATGCGGTGCGTCCGCATTGCGTGCACATAGGAGGCGCATCCATGTCAACCGTTACCCGACGTGATTTGCTGGGCTCGGCGGCTGTGATCGGCGGTTGGATGGCGCTCGGCATGGAGCGCGCCCTGGGGCAGACGACGCAGCCCGCGACGACTAGCGCACCGGCCAGCGGACCGGCCCCCGCGGGACCCTATACCCTGCCGCCGCTGCCTTACGGATACGCCGATCTCGAACCGTTCATCGACGCCCAAACGATGAAACTGCACCATGACCTGCACCACGCCGGGTATGTGAAGGGGGCCAACGCGGCGCTCGCCGAATTGGAGCAGATTCGTCGGACCGGCGGCGACACAATTCAACGCGTCGGTGCGGTGACGAAGAACCTGGCTTTCCAGCTCTCCGGGCATTTGCTGCACGAGGTGTTCTGGAACGGCATGCAGCCACGTGGCGGCGGGGATCCGGCCGCTGACAGTGCCTCGGGCCAGGCGCTCCGGCGAGATTTTGGCACTTTCGACGCGTTTCGCGCGCAATTTTCCGCGGCGGCGACGCAGGTGCAGGGCAGCGGCTGGGCGGTGCTCGGTTACGAGCCGCTGGCGCAGCGGCTGCTGGTACTACAGGCAGAGAAACACGAGCATGGCGGCGCGTGGGGCGTCGTGCCGCTGCTCGTGCTCGACGTGTGGGAGCACGCGTACTATCTCAAGTACCAGAATCGCCGCACGGAGTACATCGCGGCGTTTCTGAAGCTGATTAACTGGCAGACGGTCGAGGGACGATTGCAGCTCGCGCTGCAGATGCGGTAGGAACGAACAGGCCGCGATGGTCGACTTCCCAACGTTCGGCGTCAACATTTTCCTGCTGATCGGGCTCCTGCTCGCAGCCGGTTTGCTGATTCTCCTGCTCGTAGCGGGTTGGACCGGGCTCAACATCGGACTTTGGCACTGGCGACGGCGGCAAAGCGAGGAGGCGGAGCACCGCCGCCGATTCCGGTCCGATGGCCGGCCGTATCCGCCGGCTGCGCGCGGCATCTGTGGCCGGTGCGCGCGGACGTGCGAGAGCGTCTATCATCTGCCCGATGGCGTGCGGCTGTGTCCGGAGTGCTACGACGCACAGGGAATGTAGCGCTGGCGCCGGAGGAATGTGCGATGTCCAACCAACCGGGAATCGACACCAAGCTCTACGCCGCTACGCCGGAGCGCAAGCTCAGCCTCAAGGACATGCTCGACTACTTCACGAAGCACGGGAGCATGCGTGTCTCCGACCTGCACCTGAAAGTCGGCGCGCAGCCGGTCTATCGCGTGGACGGTGCGCTGCAGAAGATGAAAGGGGCCCTGCTCGATAGCGCCGCGATGCAGGGACTGGCGCGCGGCATTCTCAGCGACGAGGAGTGGGACACACTCCAGGCCAAGCGGTCGGTGGACAGCTCCTACATCACCGAGACCATGCAGTTTCGGCTCAACTGCTTTCTGGACAATGACGGCCTGGTGCTGGCGATCCGCGCGCTCGAATCCAACCCGCCGCCCGTTGAACAAATCGGCTTCCCCAACAACGTCTGGCGGGACATCATCGCGAGGCAGCACGGTCTGGTGCTCATCACCGGCATCACCGGGGCGGGCAAGTCCACGACCATTGCGTCGCTCATCAGCCGGATTGCGGAGACGCGGCCCTGCCGGATCATCACGCTGGAGGACCCGATCGAATACCGGCTGCTGAGCAAGGTCGCGCTGGTCTCGCAGCGTGAGGTCGGCCGTGACGTGCCAAATTTTGAGCGTGGCCTCCGCGACTGTCTGCGCGAGGACCCAGACGTGATTTTCGTCGGCGAGATGCGCGACCGCGAATCAACGTCCTGGACGCTGACGGCGGCGGAAACGGGACACCTCGTTTTCTCGACCCTGCACACGCGGGACGTGCGTGGTACGGTGACGCGCATCCTCGACATGTTCCCGCCGCTGCAGCAGGACGAGATTTCGAGCCAGCTTTCACTGGGGCTCAGCCACATCGTCTGTCAGAAGCTGGTGCCGCGCGCCGACGGCCAGGGCCGCGCGGTGGCGATGGAAATCCTGACCAACAGCTACAGCGTCGGGAACCTGATCCGCGTGGGGAAGCTGGAGCAACTCTACTCGCTGCTCCAGAGCCGGACGCGCGACATGCCGGACGAGCGGATGATTACTTTTGAGCGGTCGCTCGCTTTCCTGGTCAAGGCCGGTGCCGTCAGCCCCCTGGAAGCGGAGAAATGGGCGAACCACCCGACGGCGTTCCTCGACGAGCTGCAGCACGCGCAGCAGATGTAGGGTGGGCACTGCCCACTGGGGCAACGCCGGCTGCGCGAGAACGGTGGACCATGCCCACCCCGCAGTTGACCTGGGCTCACCCTCCGTCAAGAATCGGATAGGCCCACCGGAGACCTGCCATGACGCGCAGCCTATTCGTGCTTGTTCTCCTTGCCTTCGCCGCCAGCGCCGCAGCGCAAAACACGGACCTGCCCTGGCGGACCGACCCGCAGCCGGCGGTGGCGGAAGCGCGCCAGCAAGATCGTCCGTTGCTGGTCTACGTGCTCGCCGGCACCAAGGACCGGGATGACAAGCTCGAGCTGGCGCACCGCCGCTCCTTCTCCGACCCGCGCGTCCAGCGGCTGGCGCAGCGGTTCGTACCGCTCAAGTTGTCCCGCAGCGTACATCGCGACGTGCTCAAGGACTTCGGCCTGCCCGAAAGCGCCAACATGGTGATGACCTTCGTCACGCCGGACGGCAAAGTCCTTGGCGACAGCAGCGCGGGCGGCATCGCGCAGCCCGATTCGCTGGCGGCCAAGCTGGTCGCCGCGCTGCAGAGTTACGCGGAAGCTCTCTATGAAGAGCGCCTGAAACCGGTACTCGAAAACGCCGACGCGCAGCCCGCGGACGTGAAGGCGGCCCTGCGGACCATTGGCGAACTGCGTATCACGGTGGCCGAGCAGGACCTGTTCAAGTTCCTGGCGCGGGACAAACTCGATGCCGCGCTACGCAGCACGGCGTGCGAGACGCTGGCCGCGCTGTCCACGAAGACCATCATGGCGAAACTGCTCGATCTGTCCGGCACGGGCGACAAGGCCGCGGCGAAGGCCCTGGAGAAGTGTACGCCGGTCGGAGCGGAGTACCTCTGGGCCGATCTCCAACCGGACGCCACCCCGTTCGACTATCCGCTCTACAAGATCATCGCCAAGATCTGCGATGTGCGTGAAGCGAAGCCGGAGAAGTGGTTCGACACGGCCAAGCCGCAGGCGCGCCAGGACCATCTCGCCAAGATCGAGAAGCTCGTACACGAGGCCGCCAAGCGGTGGAAAGAGGCCAACGATGTTCCCGATCGACCTGCGCAGTGACACCGTCACGCGGCCGTCGCCGGCGATGCGTGCCGCGCTCGCCAGCGCCGAAGTTGGCGACGATGTGCTGGGGGACGATCCGACCGTCCTGCGCCTGCAGGAACGCATGGCGGAATTCCTCGGCAAGGAAGCGTCGCTCTTCGTCCCCTCGGGGTCGATGGCCAACCAGATTTCGATCCGTGCCGTCTGCGAGTCCGGCGAGGAGATCATCTGCGACGACTCGACGCACAGCTACAACTTCGAAACCGCCGGACCCGCGGCCCTGTCCGGCGTCAGCATCCGCCCGCTCAGGACGCCGCGCGGCATCTTCACCGCGGCCGACGTTGAAGCGGCGATCCGCCCCGACAACGCGCACTATCCGCACTCGCGGCTGGTCATCGTCGAAAACACGAACAACCGCGGCGGCGGGAGCGTTTGGCCGCCGGAGCAGGTTGCCGCGATCCGCGCCGTTGCCGAGCGGCACGGGCTGCACCTGCACATGGACGGCGCCAGGTTGCTGAACGCGTGCGTCGCCCGCGGGCTGCAACCCGTGGACTACACGCAGCACGTTCACACCCTGTCGCTATGCTTCTCGAAGGGCCTCGGGGCCCCCATCGGCTCCATCGTCGCCGGTCCGCGGCCGTTCATCACCCGCGCCCACCGCTTCCGCAAGATGTTTGGCGGGGGGATGCGGCAGGCCGGCATTCTGGCCGCCGCCGCGCTGTATGCGTTGGACCACAACGTCGCGCGGCTGGCGGAGGATCACGCCAATGCGCGCCGGCTGGCCGCCGCGCTGGCCGAAATGCCCGGCATCGTGCTCGACCCGGCGACCGTCGAGACCAACATCGTCATTTTCGAGGTTGACCCGCGGCTCGGCTCGGCGGCCGACTTCATCGCCCGGCTGCGCGAGCGCGGCGTATGGATGTTGCCCGCCGGCCCGCCGGGGCGCGTGCGGGCGGTGACACACCTCGACGTATCGCCAGCGCAAATCGTCGCGGCCAGCGGCATTCTGCGTGAAGTGTGCCAATCCGCGGCATGATGTTCCCTGCCCTGCACCGCTGGCCAGACACCACCCGCGCGGCAATCGCTCTCCAGCAGCGTTTGGCGCCACAGGTTCGGCTGGAGCCGCTCGCACGCGAGTTGCGGCTACTGGCAGGCGCCGACGTGGCGTTTTCTGCCGATGGGCAGGACGTGATTGCGGGGGTTGTGGTCTGGGACTGGCACACACGAGCGCTGGTGGAGCAGTGCGTGGTGCGTGCGCGGTGCCGGTTTCCGTACGTACCCGGATTGCTGAGTTTTCGCGAGCTGCCGGGGGTTCTGGCGGCATTTCGCAGACTCCGCACGCGGCCCGACGCCGTGCTGTGCGATGGGCAGGGTCTGGCCCACCCGCGGCGCCTCGGTTTGGCGTGCCACCTCGGGCTGTGGCTGGGTATCCCCACCGTCGGCTGCGCGAAATCGCGCCTCTGCGGTACATACGACGAGCCGGGTCCACGGCGTGGCGACGCTGCTCCGCTCGTGTTTGGCGGCGAACAGGTTGGCGTCGTGTTGCGCACCCGCGACCACGTGAAACCGCTCTTCGTCAGCCCGGGCCAGCACTGCGATTTCGCCGGCGCCGTGCAGTTGACACTCGCCGCCGCCCTACGTTATCGGCTGCCGGAGCCGACGCGGCTGGCGCACCAGCTTGTCACTGCGGCGCGCCGGGGGGCGGAATCCGGGTGACCCCGGCCCAGTCTGACGATACACTGTGTGGGTAGCGGTGACGGCAGCGCGGTTTGAGCCCACACGCCGCCATCGTGACCTAATCACCAGGAGAACGTGCGTGACGCCCGATGACAATCCCAACGCCAAGTCCGTCGAAGAGCGAACGCGGGAAGTGATCGACGCCATTCGTCCCTATATTCAGGCGGACGGCGGGGACATCGAGTTCGTCGAGGTCAAGGACGGCGCCGCACACGTGCGCTTGCACGGGGCGTGCGCCATGTGCCCGCACGCGGCGATGACCCTCCAGATGGGCGTTGAGCGTAATCTTCGCGAACGTGTGCCGGAGATTCAACGCGTCGTGAATGTGACGTAACGGCGGGGCCCCGTTCCGGCCATTTGGGGATGTACGCCCTTCCAAGGACGACCACGAAAGAACGTCCACGCAATCGCCGGAACAGGAGGGGCGGTGAGAAGCGAAGTGCGTCCGGTTTTCTGGACCTTTCGCCACCGATGGGGCACGGGATGTACACCGATTGAATCGGGAAGAAATGATCTTCAACGCGGCGGATGCAGGGGAACCTCAAGCTTGCAGGGCGTCATAAGCCTCAAGGATCGCGCTGCGCGTTGGACCGGGACGGTCGTGGTACTTGTCTTCCTTGACCACGCCTTGGAACTGGTCGAGAACGTAATCCACTTCCTCGCGCTCCAAGCCGTACAGCAGGAAATAGGCCGCATCCAGTTCCGCCCGCAGCTTCTGCCGCTCGATCTCGTTCCACTTGTGAACGCCTTCCTTGAACCCCGCCGCCTCGGCCAGCGGGCGCATGTCGTCGGCCGTGCAGGTTAATTTCAAGACACGCTCGCTGATCCACTTTTCCAAGGTCTGCTTCTTGTCCCACGGGCATTTCTCGTCGTAGCGGTCGGGGGGCAGCGTGGGAAGCTGCTCGACGATGAAGAAATTGAGGTGAAGCCCACCGACCTTCTGGCGAGCGACAAAGTCGTAGGCAAACGAGTTGAAGTTCGCCAGCAGGCAGCACCCCTTGCGAGAGTTGATCCCGTCGGTGGTGACGATCAGAGGCGCTGAATTGACCACTGCCGACCAGGGGATGAACGCAGCGATCATTGTGCGCTGGTTGGTAGGGCTCGTGACATCTTTCATCGCCAGGAATGCCCCCCGGCTTTCACCGCCACGCCGCTCCAGAACATCCGTTTGGGCCACCCAGAAACGCGGCGCGGCGCAGAATTCTGGGTTCTGGTGCATCACGAGCGTGGTGTCTTCGGTCTGGCCCTGCCGCATCCAATTTGCCCCCGCGACAATGACGCCGGCGGCGCGGTGATCAAAGGCCTGGATCATCTTCGCTTCATACAGCGGTAGATAGATTTCCTTGCGCCGCACCCAGCGGTTGCCTTCCAGATGGAAGCCGTCGCCTTGAAGCGATTGGGCGGTGCGGAAATGCTCCGCGTCGTTGGTCTGGTCGAACATGCGAACGAACTTGATCGCCCAAGGGTTGCCGCCCGTCTTGCGGCTCTTGTCTATGAGGATCGGAAGGGTGCGATAAACGCGCTTGGTCAATTCGCAGTCGCGCCGGGTGCGGAAGATCGGGCAGGTGCGGGTGTTGGGGTTCAGTAGCTTCAGGTCCCGGGCGGTGAGACGGATGTGTCGATCGCGCGGCTTGAGGTCTTCAATACTTCGAGCGAAGAAAACAAAATCGGCGTCATCGGTCAGGCGGTCGCGGCCGTTCAGCAGGAGCACTGAGAACTTGAACGCTCTATGTACGTCGGCAAACACACCTTCTTTGTTCTCAAAGTCATAAAGCGCCGAGATGGCCTTCTTCTCCATCAAATCGCCGAAGAAATGCTTGGTGGTGTCATCAGTGGCGATGCCGCTGGGAACCAGAAGGCCGATCAACCCGTCCGGGGCGACCAGATGCCGGGACAGTTCGGCGAAGAGCATGTACGTGTTCACGTCGCCCCGGCCGGTGAAGGGGAATCGACCGCACTCGCGGACATGGGCGAGGATCTTCTCCGCCGCGCCCTTGGCGGCGTGGTAGCGGCTCCAGAGGTCGGGGTTTTCCTTTTCGACACGCTCGATGAGTTTGCGGCGGTCGGCGGCGTTGACGGCCGAGGCAATTTTAGGCGAGGAAAAGGCGAAAAACTCCCGCTCCTGAAGTTTGAGGCGTTCCCACGGCGGATTGCCGATGACGCAATCGAAGCCGCCGGCCTTGAAGATGTCGGGGAATGCCGCGTTCCACTCCATCGCCCGCTCGTGAACATCGGAATCGGCCACAAGGCTGTTGCCGCAGACGATGTTTTTGGACAGGTCCGAGACGGGCGTGCCCTTGCGGGCGGAGCGTATCCACAGGGCCAGTTGGGTGATTTCCACCGACTCTTTGGATAGGTCCACTCCGAAAAGGTTGTCGGCGAGAATCCAGTCGGGGTAGTGCTTTTCGATGCGCGCGGCGTCATCGAGGCGGCCTTGGACGCGCAGCCGGTGGACGGCGGCTTCGTAGGCCTCTTCCAGCCGTTCATAGGCGGCGATCAGGAACGCCCCCGAGCCGCAGGCGGGGTCTACCACCCTCAACTTGCGCAGGGTGGCGATGCAGGCCGAGGCATCTTCCAGCGGTTCGACGCGCTCGGCGATCAACTGGCCGACGGTCTTTTCCACGATGAAGCGGGTGAACGGCGGCGGGGTGTAGTAGATTCCAAAGCGCTTGCGCATGGCGCTCTTGGGCATGGCGGGCGCGCCCGTCGGGCCGGCCTGCTTGCCGAAGAGCCCCAGCACGCGCAGCTTTTCCAGTTCGGTGATGCTCTTCTCGAAGAGGTGCCCCAGCACATCGACATTGATTTCGCCTTCATCGCGGAAATCGTAGTTGCCAATGTGTTTGAAGACGTTGGTCCACGGCTCGTCCGCTAGATCGAGGTGGTCGATAAGCGGATCATCCTCGAACAGGCCGCCGTTGTAGCCGGTGGGCAGATCGAGGGACTTGTGGCCTTTGTCGATGGCATCGAACATGTCCAGGAAGTTTCGCCAGCGCGCGCCGGCGCGAGCGAGAGGGGCCACGTTCGCCCAAGTGTTTTCCAGCAGTTTTTCCGGCAGCAGGCCGCGGTCTTCGCAGAAGGCGATAAAAACGATGCGATCCAAAAGCCGCTGGGCGGCGTGGATGGCATCATCTGTGGAATAATGGTACTCGTTGATGAGGGCGTCGATCAGGTGCAGGCGTTGATCGGCGTAGTAATTGTAAAGATCGTCGCCGACTTCAATGCGGCGTTCCACTGTATGGTTCAGCAGGTCCAGCGCCCGGGGGCACTGCAAGGGTGGGCGGCCCAGCAAGCCCTCGGGCCCGAAGAGGTAAAGGAACTCGCGAACCTTGGCGGGGTTGCGGAAGTCGGCGACCGTGAACTCCTGATAGGCCCGCATGGGGCTCTCGCGGTGATAGA
>JAGVEP010000112.1 GCA_020058145.1 Phycisphaerae bacterium
CCGAAGCTGGTTTGGCCCGCGGCGAGCGTGGCGCCTGGCACCGCCGCCCCGCGTGCAGCTCAACGCGGAGACCCAACGACCCGTTTGACCGCGCTGGCCGAGGTGCGGCGGCTCAGCGGCGAACCCGCCGGGCAAGTGCAGCTTGAGCGCAGCGCGCGGGCCAGATTCGGATCCGGCCTCGCCCTGCTGTGGCCCTGGAGCCTGGCGGGGGGGATCACCCTGCTCGTTTTTGCGGGCTTCTATCGCGGCTTGCGCCGGCATTTGCGGCCCGTCGCGGTCATCGAGCACACCCTGCGGACGTACGCCGACGGGCTCGAAAAAGAGCTGCTGACCCTGACGCTGAGCGACTCGCTCGGCGCCGCAGCGCGGGGCTGGAACCGGGTCGTGGAACAACTGGGCCAGACCCAGCGTCTGCTGGGCGACTCCGCGGCCGAGCGCAGCGCGAACGAAGTCCTGGCCCGCTACGAAAACACGGTTTTTCGCACGCTGGTGGACCGCCTGCCGTTCGGCGTGTTGCGCGTGGGCGCAGAACAGGCGATCGGATATGCCAACGCCTCCGCCGCGGCGTTGCTGGGCCGGCTGACCAATGACCTGGTGGGGCAGAAGATCGGCGACATGGTCGACAACGGCGCGGTGCTGCAAGCGCTGGCCGCGGTGCAGGCCCGGCCGCGCGGCGAGCTGGCCGTGGACCACTCCCGGACAGACGGGGAGCACGAGTTTACGCTGCGGTTCCGGATCATGCCGGCCACCGGGGCCGGCGCCGGCGACGTGCTCGTAACCATCGAAGACATCAGCCAGTTGCGCGAGGGGCAACGCGCCCGCGACAACTTCCTGTATCACGTGACGCACGAGCTGCGCACGCCGCTGACGAACATCCACGCCTACGTGGAAACGCTGACCAAGCCGGACTTTGACGACGAGCAGACGCGCAAGGAGTGCTACAACGTGCTCATCAGCGAGACTGAACGCCTATCGCGGCTGGTCGAGGACATCCTCAGTATTTCGCAGCTCGAGGTGGGCACGGCGCGCTTCGAACCCGGAGAAGTCGACCTGACCCGCCTGGTGCGCCAGATGGTGCAGGATAACCTGGGCGCGGCCGATGGGAAGAAGATCGATCTGACGCTGTCGCTGCCGCCGAAGGTGCCCAAGATCCGCGGCGACAAGCAGCGGCTGTGCGTGCTGCTCAATAACCTGGTCGGCAACGCCATCAAGTACACGCCCGCGGCTGGAAAAGTGCAGGTCAAGCTGGAGCTGCGCGATCAGCGTGTGCTGATCGCCGTCAGCGACACGGGCATCGGCATCGCGCCAAAAGACCAGCCGCACGTATTCGACAAGTTTTACCGGGCCGCCGACGAGGCGGTGCAGATGGTTCCCGGCACCGGCCTGGGACTGGCGCTGGCCCGCGAGGTGGCCCGCCTGCACGGCGGCGATATTTTCCTGAAAAGTGAGCTGGGGCAGGGTTCCGTTTTTACCATCGAGTTGCCGCTCGCCGCGGCCGAAGCAGAGGTGGTGGCGTCATGAGTTGCATTCTGGTTGCCGAGGACGACCCGCACATTCTGCGGCTGATCAGCCTGTGGCTGACGCGGCAAGGGCACGAGGTGCACGAAGCTCGCAACGGCCTGCTGGCGCGCGAGTTCTTCAACCATGCGATGGTGGATGTGCTCGTGTCGGACATCAATATGCCGGGTCTCGACGGACTCGAGCTGATCGAGACCGTCCTCAACGAGGGTCGCGTGCGCTGCGGGATAGTCGTCCTGACCAACCGCTGGGACCATGGGGATATTCGCGATCGGCTGGCGCGCCGGGGCGTCCATGTGCTGCCGAAGCCGTTCAGCCCGACCAAACTTTCGGAGCTGATCGCGTCACTGACGCCGACGCTGCAGCCCGAGTCCAGTCCCTAGGAACGCCGCATGTGTATTCGAGGTTTATCATGAGTGTGGACCAGGCGCCGGCGACGGAAGAAACACTGTTGCGCGACCTGCTGTGCGGGTTGGGGGCCGGCGGACGCGACGCGCGTGTGTCGCTCGGTATTCTCGGCTGCACGCGGGCGCCGAATCAGCCGCCCGAGCACTGCTTGCGGGCGTGCCTGGGCGGCGACCCGAACACGTTGCACGAGCGTGGCTGCTCTTTTCTGACGGCGGCGGCTCACCACACCATCGACGTTGCGAAGCTGGTCGACCAGCGGTGCCCAAAGGGCTTTGCGGTGGCTGCCCAGCACACGGCGATCGGCGAGGACGCGGCCGTGCTGTTCACTCTGGAAGGACCGTTGCCACCCGCGGTCGCGCCCGAACAGGCTGCGAATCTGCTCGCGCACCTCGACACCGCGGCACGGCTGGTGCAGCGGATCGGGCAGCTTTTTGCGGAAAATGCCGGGTTTGCGAACGAAGTTCTGCAGAACTATGAACAGCTCAACCTGATTTTTGATCTCACGCAGCAGATTTCGCGCGTGACGGATTTGCGCGACACCGAGGCGCTGCTGCTGCGCCGCGTGGCACACCTGTTGGCCGCCGAAACGGTCTGCATCGTCGGGACGGACGGCGAATGTCGCGCGTATCCAGAGCCCAAGGGCACGGATGCGGCGCCGGCCATTCCGGGCGGGGTGCACGTGGCCGCCGTCGGCGCCATCGATCTCGTGCGGCGGACGCGACACGTACATGTGGCGTGGGCGGGGCCGCGGCAAATCATCGCCGGTCCGCTGTTGCGGCTCGATGACAAGGTCGACGTGGTCGTCGCGGCCCGCACAGCGGGTGCGCCGACCTTCAGCTCCGGCGACATGATGCTGATCGAGTCGGTGCTGGCGTTCGGCGGGCAGATCATCAGCAATACCGAGTTGCACGAGCGCATGCGGCGCATGTCGCTGGAGGTGACGCGGGCCCTCGTCGCCGCGATCGACAAGAAGGACCACTATACCAGCGGTCACTCGGAGCGCGGCGGGTTCCTGACGCGGCTGACGGCGCAGGAGCTGGGCGTGCCGCTCGCCGAGCAGCAAACGATGGAGTGGGCCGGCCTGCTGCACGACGTGGGCAAGATCGGCATCCCCGAAGAAATCCTCTGCAAGCCTGGCAAGCTGACGCCGGAGGAGTTTGACGTGGTCAAGCAGCATCCGCGGATGGGCGCGGAAATCCTGCAGCCCATTGCGAGCCTGCGGGTGGTCCTCGACGGCGTGCTGTATCACCATGAGGTTCCGAATGGAACCGGGTATCCCGAGGGCCTGGCCGGTGACGAAATTCCGCTCGTGGCGCGCATCATCCACGTGGTCGACACGTTTGATGCCCTCACGTCGACGCGCTCGTATCGCAAGGCATTCAGCGTCCCCGCAGCGCTAGAGATCATCCGGGCGGATCAAGGGACCCGCATCGACACCGAGGTCGCTACGGCCTTCATGCGGGCCTTTCACCGCTACCGCCGCGAGAACCCGGACGACTACGCGGCGCGCTTCCCGCATCTGCTGGGGGGGGAGACCGACCATGTTCCATCCTGAAACGATCGTGTCCTTGCTGCTGGTCGGCGCCCTGGTGGGCGTGCTGTGGACCGTGGGCTTCGCCGCTGTGCGCCTGGCGCGCCGGCGCGAGACCGCGGACCTCGCGGGGAACCAGGGAGCGCGGGGTCAAGGCATCCGGCAAGGCCGCGCGAACCCAGGCTTCGATCCCTTGAGCCCGCAGTCCCGCGACCCCGATCCGCGCGCCCCGACGACGAGCACGGCGCCCGTCGGCCGCATCGGTGCGGCTTTCCTGGAGTGGCTGCTCCAGTGCGACGAATCGCCGGATATTTGGACCGCGTTCGACCAACTCGTGCGTGAGACGCTGGCGGAGCAGCTCCTGGTCACGCGCGTGCGCTGCTACCACGTTCGGCCGGGCGCCGACATCCTGCAGACGATCTCGCAAGCCAGCCAGGCCCTTGACGCGCCCGCGGCGTGTCAAGGGCAGGCCAGCGGGGCCAACGGACCGAGCCTGCGGAACGGGATTCTCGGGCATGTCGCGACGACGGGCAGGGAATTCGTCTGGGACGATCCCGCACACGGGCAGTCGGTGCATGCGCTGGCAGCCCGCGGCGACGACGAATGGGCCTGGGTCTGGCCGGTACGCCATACGGGCGGCACGATCGGTATTGTCGCCGTCGGTGAGTCCCACGATCCAACGGCCCTCGCGCTCGACGTGCGGCAGGCGGTCGGTACGCTGATTTCGCTGTGCTGGGAGCATGTCACCTGTGTCGAGCGGCTGCGCATCGTACGGCGGACGGACCAGGCCACGGGCGTGCTGACGCGCAACGATTTCTTCACGCTCGCCGGGCACGCGCTGGCGGATTCGTACCAGGTGAACGAGCCGGTGGTCGTCGCCCTGTTCGCGCTGGAAGGTCTGCGCGGCCTCGATGACTCCGGGCAATGGCTCGAACGGGACCAATTGGTCGTGCAGATCGGGCAGGCGGTCAGCCGACGAACGCGCAGCGACGATCTGGTCGGCCGCTTCACGGACGACCGCTTTGTAGTGCTGCTCCGGCGGCTGGACAGCGGCCTGGGTCGGATCATTGCGGAGAAAATGCTCGCGGCGGCGGGCGAGTGCCTGGCACACCTGGACGCGCCGGCCGGTACAGAGCCCGGCCGCTACGGAACGGCCGGTACAGAGCCCGGCCGCTACGGAACGGCCGGTACAGAGCCCGGCCGCTACGGAACGGCCGGTA
>JAGVEP010000236.1 GCA_020058145.1 Phycisphaerae bacterium
CCGGCTTGGGCCGGGGGCGACCCTGGACGCGGGGCAACGGAGGTGCCAGGCGCCGGCGGGGTACGGGGTGCTTCGCCTGCCTGAGGTTGCTCGCCCCGGGCGATCTGCTCGTTAAGCCAGCGATTCCAGTTGCCGGGCGATAGGTAGCGCCACCGACCAGCCGGATATGTCATGCGCAGCACGATCACAACAGCGATCAGGAGCAGGGGAACTAGAACACCCCAGATCAGCGTGGAAAGCCGAGACTGTTCGGCATCGGCGTGCAGCCACAGTTCGATGCCGGGCACCTTGAACACGGCGTGGTCGTAGTAAGGCCAACCCCGCCATTCGCTGAAGTACGTGTGCAGGATAAGGGCGACCGCGATCAGGGTCAGGCAGACGACGCGCCGTTGCGGGATTGTTACTCTCATGCCGTCTTACCCTTGCGCCGCCGGGCGCGGGTGTCCTGTTCAATCGCCCCGGCGACACGCTCGCCGAGATCGTGGAGCTTACCGGCCCGCGGTTCCGGCTCCCACAGCCCGGACGTGAGGCGACGCTCGGCGGCATCGTAACCGCTGCATCGCCCTCCGTCTCCGTTGCTCCGTCGCTCCGGCGCTTGTTCCTATTCATGCCGGAGCGCGTCAATCGGATGGATGATGGCCGCTTTGAACGCGGGAATCAGCCCAAAGAAGATGCCCACCCCCGCGCTGAAGCCCAGCGCGAGCGCCACGGACCAGAAGGGCACCTTCACCGGCACCATGTCAGGGTACAGCGACGCGACGTAGCTGATCGCGTAACCCAGCGCGATCCCAATCGCACCGCCGACCGTACTCAGTACGACCGCTTCGGTGAGGAATTGCAGCAGAATGTCGCGCCGATGGGCTCCGACGCTCTTGCGCAGACCGATTTCCCGCGTGCGCTCGGTCACTGACACCAGCATGACGTTCATAATGCCGATGCCCCCGACCAGCAGCGAAATGCTCACGATCCCCGCCAGTACGCTGGTAGCGATGATGCGGATCTTGTTGAATTCCGAGAGCACCTGGTCCTGTTTGAAAATGCCGAAGTCGTTCTTGTCGCCGGTCTTCAGCCCGTGGCGCTGCCGCAGAATGCGGACGAGTTGCCCCTCGGCCTCCGGGATGTCCGTTTCCTTCACCGCCTCGACGTAGAAGCCCAGGTAGTTTTTCGCCTGCGGGTACATCCGCACGGCGGCGGTCCAGGGGATGACGATCATCTGGTCCTGGTTCTCCCCCATGAAGCTGCCCTTCGATTCGAGCAGGCCGACGACCTCGAACCGCTGGCCGTCGATGTGGACGAAGTCGCCGACCACGGACTCGTCGCATTCCAGCTTGCGGAGCACCTCGCGACCCAGCACGCACACCGGCGCGCCGCTGTCTACGTCCACCGCCCCGAAAAACCGCCCCGCATCGACGTAGAAATTGCGGATCGCCTGGAAGGACTCGTTCGTGCCGCGCGTCTCCACGCCGGCGACCTGCTGCCGGCCGTACTCGATCGTCGCTGACGTCCACACCACCGGCGACGTCCGGCGAATCGCCGTCGCCTGAGCATCCACCGCCTGGATGTCCTCGATGTGCATCTCAGCGCGGCGGAGGAACTCGCCGTGCGGCCCGCGCATCGCTTCCGGATACACGACCATCATGTTGGTACCCAGGCCGCGCAGAAAGGTGCTCACGTAATTGCCGAAGCCCTCGACCATCGACACCACGGTGATGATCGACGTGACCGCGATGATGATGCCCAATACGGTCAACAGTGAGCGGGCCTTGTTCGCCCAGATTTGGACAAGGGCGGTCCAGATGTTGCCGGTGACCGCGCCGACGCGGTCCGGAATGTACAGCAGCACGCTCGTGAGGATGGCCAGCGCTTTCATGGAGTCGCGACCACCTCCGGAGTCGCCAGCGCCGCAGGGGACGGCGCGCGGCCCTGGCGGCTGTCCGAGACCACCTGTCCGTCCCGCAGCTTGATGACCCGCCGGCAATGCCGGGCGATGTCGTCCTCATGGGTGACCACGATGATCGTCTGGCCCTCGGCGTGCAGACTGTCGAAAATGGCCATGATTTCCGCCCCGGTCACGCTGTCGAGATTGCCGGTGGGTTCGTCGGCGAGAATGATGGCCGGCTGCTGGGCGAGCGCGCGGGCGATCGCGACGCGCTGCTTCTGCCCGCCCGAAAGCTGGTTGGGATGATGGTGGGCACGGTCGAGCAGGTTGACACGCCGCAGCGCTTCGAGGGCCCGCTGCCGCCGGTGCCGCGTCCGTGTATACGTCAGCGGCAGTTCGACGTTCTTGAGCGCCGTCGTGCGGCCCAGCAGCTCGAACGACTGAAACACAAAGCCGATTTGCCGCCCGCGGATTCGCGCCAGCTTCGTCTGCGAGAGCTTGGACACGTTCTGGTTGCCCAGGCGATACGTGCCCTGCGTCAGCACGTCCAGGCAGCCGAGGATGTTCATCAGCGTGCTCTTGCCGCTGCCGGATTGTCCCATGATGGCGACGTATTCGTTTTCGTAGATCGCCAGCGATACGCCCCGCAGCGCATGCACGAATTCCGTGCCCACCCGGTAGACCTTGTGCAGGTCGATCAGCTCGATAATGGGTGACCCGCGCGGCGCGGGGACATTCACCATCATGGCTTTTGCTCGGCCTGGGCCTGTGCGCTGCTGCTGGGCTGGCGCACGCTGCGCTGGCAGGGCTGGCGCGTGGCCGAGGTACCGCTGCTGCTGGTGATGCACCTGGGCTTCGCCTGGCTGGTGTTCGCCTTCGCGCTCAAGGCCGCCGCCGAGCTGA
>JAGVEP010000190.1 GCA_020058145.1 Phycisphaerae bacterium
ATCGCCCGTCGGCTCGGCGAAACGCTGGCCCTGCTCGGCGAAAACGACGCCGCGATGGCACAGTTCCGCCGCGTGCTGGCCCTGGCGCCGGACGACTGGGCCACGCACACGAATCTGTCCACGTTGCTCGCGGAAAAGGACCCGCACGCGGCTCTGGCCCACGCCCGACGGGCCTACGCGCTGCGCCCTCAGGACGTGCGGACCACCGTCAATCTGGCCGAGGTTTACGTGCGGCTGGGGCGCACCGGCGAAGCGCTCGACCTGTATCGGCGGCTCGTGGAAAGGGAGCTCGAAAGCGACGATCCCTTCCGGCCGGTCGTCGAAAAGCGGATCGAGGTGCTGCAGCGGCGTGAAAAGTAGCGTGGGCCGCTTGTGGCCGGCATTAGAAAACCGCTGCTCAACCGACCGTGAATGGCCGACGGCTCAGCGGGGAGCCCTGGAAAACTCTTCTCTGGATACTCAGTCCGGCTCGGACCGGTGAAATCCAAAAGTGGCCTGCGTAGGTGAGCACGCTCGAAACGAAGGTGGGGGACCCGTAATCCCGCAGGTTTCCGTCGCGAACTCGGGGTTCTTGCAGCGACACGGGCGGATGCGAATGCCGACGCTGTTGCCCAGCGCCTCCAAGTGCTCCAAGCGTTTGGCACGCTCGTCCGGAGGAAGCCCTGTGCCGCCACCAGAACCTTCCGCGAACTCTTGATACGGCCAGAGTGTGTGGTCGGCGCCGACCGACTCGCCCGTGCCGATCAGCGATTGAATGTGGCCCGCAAACTGCGGGCGCAGAAACAGATAGCTCGCTGCGGCTTCGCGAATCCCCGCCTGCGCAAGCGCGCGCAACAGGGGCAGGAGGTTTTCGTCCGAATCCGTGAAGCCTGGGATCAGAGGATCGAGCCGAACGGTCGTGTGGACGCCGAGCCGAACCAGCTCCTCGATCGCCGCCACACGCATGTACGGCGGGGCCGTACGGGGCTCGAAGCGGCGCCACAAGCCTTGATCGAGTGTCGTGATGCCGATCTGCGCGAAAACCCGCTCGACATGGTCCGCGAACAGTTCGAGGAAAGGTCGGGTGATGAAGCCCTTCGTCAGGAAAGCGACTTCGACTCCCGCGCCGAGCAATACGGCCATCGTGCGCAGCGACACGTCCTGGACCTGCGGCAAATACTGGAAAGCATCGCTCGACGGACTGAAGTACACGCGCTGCGGCTTCTTGCGCTTGTGCTCCAATTCCCAGGCGACAACCTCGGGGGTGTTCACGTATAGAATCACGCGCTCGGCGCCGGGGTAATGTGAGTAGCCCTGAATGTAGCAGTACTTGCAGCCCAGCGCGCAGCCCGCTGTCACGTTGACCGTCGCGACGTTTCGAAGACATGGTAGCGATGACGGCGTCAGGATTGGGGGCTTGCGCTCGCGGACGAAGACCTCTACCACAGACGTTCTCCCGCCAGTCGTTCGACGAGTTCAGGCCTGGCGATGACATAATGACGCACCTTCGTTTGAAAACCATCGCGAACGAAATGAATCACCGCAAAGCGGTCAAGGCCGAATTGGCGCATGTGGCTGGTGAGGTGTTCCGGTTGTACATCTGGATCCTCGATCACGATAGCGGAGGACGTCTTCAGGAGTTGGGCGAGCACGCTTTGGCCCCGCGCCGTAATTAGCGCTGCGGGGTTGAAGCGCCGGATGGGCAGGTAACGTCTTGCCGCGGAGGAAACCCTCAGCTCGCCTGCTTGCACGACCCTGACGGCGGCAAAGTAATCCGAAAGAGAGAGCTGCGGCATCGTGATGCCGGATCGCAGCAGGCACGAGATCGGGCGCACCTCGAGGCACGCCGCGCCATCAGGCTGGCGGCTTGGCGCGAGACATTGCGCCGGATTGCAGCCAGGCCAACTGGGGTTGCCGCGATCCTCCAACTCATCTGCCGCTTCCACGGATATTGTGCTTGCATTGCAGAGGACTCGGCAGAGAAACACCCAGTCATACGGACCGCGGGCTTTCAACCACGAATCGTCGTCCAACAGGTCGCGATAATCCCCCGTCGTCCACTCAGCACAGGCGATACCGTCAAGCGAGCCCGCCATACCGAACGACCGTCCCCCGCAGGGTCCGGATGCAGCAACGAAGTGCATCGCCGCACACGGCAAGCTCCTCGCCCGTGATCGACGGACGACCTCATGCCACGCGGTCGCCGCGAGATGTCCGGTACCGGCACCGATGTCCAAGATCGAGAAAGAACTCATGGACCCACCGCCGTTCAAGCCCAATTGTGCCCGGACCAGGGGCAAGAGGACCCGCCGAGCAAGTAGTCGCCCTCGTCGTCGCGCTCTCGGATCGGGCTCGGCGCTGACGAGCCGAGTTAGTCGATCAATCGGGCCGAAGCTGAGGCGGCGCTCGCGAAGTTCCACGGCAGGAAATACGAGCAACGAAGTTCCGCTTTGTTCTGAGAGCCGCAGTTGGCGGTAGCAATAGAACAGCGCCGGCTGACCCAACGGGAGAACCAGCGGCACATGACGAGGTGTCGGCAATGGAGGCTGCGTCTGAAGTCGACCCAGCAGATACACCGGGTTGCGGTTAGCGAACACGCCCGCGGCGATGCCCTCTTGCCCACGTACGTCAATTGGAAACGACTCGAACGCAACGATCCGTTGGAGGACGGGGATCGGATCGCCGCGGCTGCGCTCTGTGCGGGCGATGTCTAAGGCCTGATGGAGGAGCGCAAAATATCGCCAGCAAAAAATCCGCTGACGAGTCTTGCGGCTAGGCGAGCGCAGGAGAGCGAGCCACGCCTTCTTCAACTGGACCATGCGATGAACAAGGCGCCGATCGGCCTCGAAGAAGTCGCGGCAGGGGCGCCAGTACGCCGACCAGGAAACCGACGAGACGATGGGCTCCGCCCGTTCGATGCAAATGCGCGTGGCAACCTCCGCGCGGCGCGTGGCGGCGGCGAGAGTACGCCGGTTCGCCTGGCGAGATGTCCGGCACGCGATTAACACACTCTAACCTAACACAAGGCGAACTACTATTCAAATCGCGTGCTGAAGTCGGCGTGACGTTACTGGATTTTGGCGAACTTGGACGTGCGACGAGGCTGCGCGAGTTAACAATGCATAACCCGATGGGTTCGCGGGCGGTTGTCGCGACAACCGAACCGGCTTTTTCGTGCGCCTTCCAGCGGCCGTAGCTCCCCTGGAACCGCGTTTCTGTAACATTATGCGGGGTAATGGCTTAATTACAAAACCGCCAACTCGCCGCGCAGGGCGACGGCCAGCCACTCGCCGACGAGTTGCGGGGCCACGTTGCGATCCAGCATGTGTTCCGCTTCGCGAACCGCACCGACGCTGCGGTCGAGATGTAGGGGCGTGATGCGTGCCGCGAGCTGGTCCACAAAGGTGCGCAGCGCCGGCAGGTTTCGCAACTTCTCCGCCCCGCTCGCGACGAGCAGCGCATCCCGGTGCAGGGCCGCCACCAACAGAAAAACCAGCTTCAGCGCCTCACGCAGCACGTCGGTCGGTATGGCTTTCCCCCCGGACTTGGGCGCCTCCGCGTCGCCATCGTCGTCGGCCGTCTCATTCTCACTGCCGCCGCGCAAGCTGCGCGTGGCGAGACCGGTCGCCAACTCGATTAGTCCCTTGGAGAACGCCTCGGGATCGCCGGCGGACAGCCCGTCCAGTGCCGCCGCGACCGTCGGCAGCGCTTCGAGCAGGCCGAGCTGC
>JAGVEP010000423.1 GCA_020058145.1 Phycisphaerae bacterium
CACGCGCTGCGCGGCCCGCTCGCTCGCGCTCGGGGCTCGTTTCCCGCTCGCTCGCGCTCGGGGCTCGGATAAACGTGCCCCGCCAGAAGCGTCACGCACCCTGCCTGTTCCGTGAAAAGACCTGCAGGTGGCTGTCGCCGGGCTCGGTCGGCTACGATGTTCCGGCGTCCGCTCAGCCGCCGGGCGGACCGTCCGGTGGCGAGTGTCGCTGAGGAGACCCGCATGGACAGTGGTCAGCAAAACCCCCGGCAGGTGAGCGCACGCGGCCGGCAGGTGCCGCCGTTCCTGGTCATGGAGGTTCTGGACCGCGCAGCCACCCTGCAGCGGCAGGGACGCTCCATCATCCACCTGGAGGTGGGCGAGCCGGACTTCGATACCCCGCGCGTCGCGGTCGAAGCCGCCGTGCAGGCCCTGCACGCTGGCCGAACGCACTACACCCATTCGCTCGGCCATCCGGAGCTGCGCGAGGCCATTGCCGTCTGGCAGCACGCCCAGTATGGGATAGACGTCTCGCCAGAGAACATCGTCGTGACCGCGGGCAGTTCGGCCGCCATGCTGCTCGTGTTTGCCGCGCTGCTGGATCCGGGGTCCGAGGTCCTCCTGACCGACCCGCACTACGCCTGCTATCCCAATTTTGTCGCCGCCTTCGAAGGCGTGCCGGTGCGCATTCCGGTGCGGGAAGAGGACGCCTTTCAATTCGATCCGCAGGCGGTCCGAGCGCAGCTCGGCCCGCGGACCCGGGCGCTGGTCGTCAATTCGCCCGCCAATCCGACCGGCACGCTCACGCAGCCCGAACGCTTGCAGGAACTGGCCGAAATAGCCGGCTCACAGGTCGTCATCGTCTCGGACGAGATTTACCACGGACTCGTGTATCACGGCCGGGCCCACTCGATCCGCGAATACGCGCCCGAAGCCATCGTAATCAACGGGTTTTCCAAGCTGTTCGCCATGACCGGCTGGCGCTTGGGCTATGCGATTCTGCCGCCCTGGCTCGTACGGCCCGTCCAGAAATTGCAGCAGAATTTCCTGATCTCGGCCGCGGACTTTCCCCAATTCGCGGCCATCGCGGCTCTGGAGCACGCCGCGGCCGACGTCGAACGCATGCGGCAAGCCTACGACGAACGCCGCCGGCTCGTCTTGCAGCGCCTACAGGACATGGGCCTGGCCGTACTGACCGAACCGGTCGGCGCTTTCTACGTCTTCGTCAACGTGCACGCCTATACCGACAGCGTGTACGAATTCGCGTTTGAGATCCTGGAACGTGCCGGCGTAGCGGTGACGCCCGGCGTGGATTTCGGCCCCGGCGGCGAGGGCTACATTCGCATCTCGTATGCCAATTCCCTCGCGAATATCGCGGAAGGGATGAACCGCCTCGCGACGTTCCTGGCAGGTCGCGAGCCCCGGGCTGTTCCGCGGGCTGCAGCGCAGCTCGCGCCGCCGGGGCTGCCCTTACGAGCTGCCGATAACGATTCCCGCGAGAAAAACTAGCACGCCCCCGACGACCACCTGGAAGGCGGCCGCCGGCCGTAGGGTGGGCACCGCCCACCACTCTTTCTATCATGTCGGAGCCAGTCACGGCGGGCAGAGCCCGCCCTACGGCCAGACGGTGGGCCGTGCCCACCCTACGGAGTCCACGCGTGTCCAAACCACCCGCCACGAAACCGCGTAAGCCCGCCCGCGACCGCGCCGCCGCCGGCGAACGCATCATCAAGCTGGCCCGCGAGGTCAGCCGCGTCGTACACGATCGCGAGGACCCCTACCTCGACATCCCCTCGCGCACGCTCAGCAACGTCCAGTTCAACGAGGCCAAACGCATCATCGAACTGCTCGACGGCAAGCAACGCCGGTCGTTTTTCAGCCTGCTCGGCCGGCGCGGCGGCGAGGGCAGCCAGGCCAAGAAGTTCATGCAGACGCTCAAGGTCGCCGAGGTCTGCAAGCGGCTGATCGACGCCGGCGACTCGACCAGCATCCGTGACCTGTACTACAACCTCAAGGTGCCGATCAAGGCCGCGGACGGCGGGAAGGCCAAAGAGCTGATTTTCTACGAGCAGGAGGAATCCGACCCGATCATCGAGGACATCGAGGTCACCGTCGGTGCCCTGCGCGAAGAACTTGGCGTCCACGCCGAAACCAAGGGCGCGATGGTCGGCCCCATGACCATCGTCGACAACGGCGACACGATCAACCTGGCCGCGATGGGCTCCGGCGGCTGGGCGGTCCCCAGCATCGTCGAGCCCGACGTCATCCAGTTCGTCAAATCGGCCGCCAAATACGTGCTCATGATCGAAAAAGGTGCCATTTGGCAGCGTTTCAACAAGGACCGCTTCTGGGAACGCGAGAAATGCATGATCCTGCACGGCGGAGGACAGCCGCCGCGCGGCGTGCGGCGGCTGGTGTTCCGCATGCACCAGGAACTGAAGCTGCCGGTGTACGTGCTTGTGGATAACGACCCGTGGGGCTACTACATCTACAGCGTGCTCAAGCAGGGCTCGATCAACCTGGCGTTCGAGAGCCAGCGGATGGCGATCCCCGCGGCCCGCTTCATCGGCATGAGCAGCTTCGACGCGGACGAGTTCGACATCCCGTCGCACGTGCCGATGGCGCTGACCGACGAGGACCGCCGCCGGGCGCGTGAGATTCGCGAGTATCCGTGGTTCGCGAGCCGCCCCTGGCAGCGCGAAATCAAGCACATGGAGCTGCTGGGCGTGAAGCTGGAGCTGGAAGCCCTGTCGGTCAAGCACTTCAGCTTCATCACGGAGACGTATCTGCCGCGGAAGTTGGCGGAGAAGAAGTGGCTGGATTAGCCGTGCGAATCCAGGCGCCGATGTGATACAATGAAGACGGCAACACCTGAGGCTTGCAGCAAGTATGCCGGAAACTGAGCACACAAAGGAAGATGTCATCCGTCGCGGCAAGGATATTTACGCGCACGCGCTGCGGGCGCGCTTGGAGCCGGCGCAAAATGGCCGCTTCGTCGCGATCGACGTGGCAAGTGGGGACTCGGAAGTCGCCGACGAAGTCTTGCAGGCTGTTGATCGCTTGCGCGCGCGCCGCCCCGGCGTTTTGCCGTACGTCCATCGGGTCGGCTATCCGGCGGCATACAAGCTGGGCGGGCGATTCCAAGTCCGGCAAAGACCATGACCGGTACCGTCAACTCGAATCTCGAGGCCACTGTCACGGTCAACGTGCTCTTGCCGAGCGGGGCGGCCGTGTCACTCGAAGCCGTGATCGATACGGGCTTTAATGGCTTCCTGACCCTCCCCGCCGACGAAATCGCGCGTTTGGAGCTACCAGCCATCGGCTTCGTCGATGCGGTTCTGGGCGACGGCAGTGAGGTTGAGTTGGCCACGTTTCGCGCGCGTCTCGCGTGGGAAGGCCAGTCTCGCGACGTGAACATTCTGGAGGCCGAGGGCGGACCCTTGCTGGGAGCGGGACTTCTCGCCGACTGTGAACTGACCGTCCTATTTGTCGCCAATGGCCGAGTTTCGATCGTCCCGTCGGCTGCAGCCAGCTAACAGTACAAAAACCGCAACGAGTTCCAGGCGCACACGACTACCTTGTCGCGGGCCGCCCGATCCCGGAGCGCCGCTAAGTGCTCTGCCCCGTTAATTCGGTGACGTATTTTATCACGCGGACTTGGCGCGTGCCGGGGTGGTTTCGAGCCGCGTCAGCAGTTTCAACAGGTC
>JAGVEP010000443.1 GCA_020058145.1 Phycisphaerae bacterium
CCGGTGTCCTACGGCCGACACGGGGGTCGGCCGCTACATTGCTGTGGCACCGGCTAATAGCCGGTGTCCTACGGCCGACACGGGGGTCGGCCGCTACATCCGCAAGTGCGTCCGCAATTTGGCGTCCGCGGCTCGGATGGGTGGTCGTGGGCGTCGTTTTGGTCGGCGCCGTCTTGAACAACGTGACGCTCGGGCGCTTATGGCAAGCACACAGCCGCTGGTGGTCCGGGCACGGCGTGCCGCTCAGCGTGCTACCTGGGGCGACCGAGGAATTCGCCCGGGAGCAACCGCTGAATCGCGTTCTGCCGCCGGACGCGTATGTGTGGCTGATCGGTGAGGCGCGGGTTTTTTATGTGCGGCCACGCGTCCACTACACCGTGGTTTTCAACCGCGATCCGTGGCTCGCGTACGCCGAAACAGCGACTCCGGAGCAAGCCGTGGCCTGGCTGCGTACCCAAAACGTGACCCATGTGGTATTTTGCTGGTCAGAAATTACGCGGTTGCGCGCGACCTACGGCTTTTCGCCGCTGGTGACGCCGATCTGGGCTGAGTCACTAGCCGGCGCGGGTCTGCGGCGGCTGGAAGTGCCGGAACTCGCGGCCGCGGACGTGGCTGTGTATGCCGTGATGTCGAAATAGACGTGCCTTCGCGGGATTGCGCATGAAAAAAGGTCCGCTGCGTTGGCTGCTACCCGTCCTCCAATACGGCCTGTGCGCCGTGGCGATTTACTATCTCGCGACGCACGTGGCGTGGTACGACCACGTCCGGCTCAAAGACAGCGGCGACACGTGGTTCCGCATCGTCGAACGCCAGCCGGAGGGGCTGGTCATTCTGCGCGACGAGCAGCGGACCACGGTTTCATGGGACGAGGTGCGGGTCGTCCACGTGGAGAACCGGGCGGACATCCCGGAAATTGAGCTGGGCATCGCTGCGGTGGTCGCGCGGAGCGACAAGCTCCAAGCCCTGTGGGCCCTGCTGGTTTTTGTGCCCACCCTCCTGCTGCAAATCGGCCGGCTAGTGGTGATGTTGGCCATTCAGGGCGTCCGCCTGTCGTACTGGTCATCGACTAAGCTCACCGTCGCCGGGAATTTCTTCAATTTCGCGCTGCCAGGCACGACGGGGGGCGACCTCATCAAGGCGTACTACCTCACACGCTACACGCATCTCAAAACCGAGGCAGTTACGACCGTCTTCCTCGACCGGGCGATCGGGCTGTTCGGGCTCGTGCTACTCGCCGGGTTTTCGATCCTCCTGACGCGCGACCCGCAGCAGTTTCGGCAGATGATTCTCAGCCTCGCGATCATCTGTGGCATGCTCGCCGCGGGCGCGGTCGTGGTCTTCAGCCGGCGGATGCGGGAACGTCTGCGGCTGCGCGAGCTGGCGGCGCGGCTCCCCATGGGTGAGCAGATTATCCGCGTCGGACGTGCGACGACGGCGATGCGCCACCACAAGCTGCTCGTGGCGCTCTCGCTGTTGATGACCATGACGCTCCAAGCCATCTGCATGTTCAGCGCGGGCATCATGGCCTGGGCCCTGGGCATGCAGGGCGACCTGTCGTACTACTTCATCTACGTTTCGATTGGCTTCCTGATCGCCGCCATTCCGATCACTCCACCGCAAGCGTTCGGCGTCATGGAGGTGGCGTACATTCAGTTTTTCTGCCGGGGTGATTTGAACAATGACCCGTCGCAGGCGGTCGCTTTGGCGCTCGCCGTGCGACTGATACAGCTCGTCTGGTCGCTACCCGGATTCCTGGTGCCGCTGCTCGGTGCGCACCTGCCGCGCCGCGAAGAGCTCGCGGAATTGGAGGCGGCGAGCGCGGCCGCTGAACAGGGATGAACCCGGCGCCGCAGTCGCGTGCGGGCTTCGCGATGGCCGCCCGCCCCGTGGCAGCGGTCGTGTCGCTGGCCGCGCTGATCTTCCTATTGCACGGCCGCTGTCTCGACTACGGCCTGTTCATGGACGACTACGCGCATTTCCGCCAATTGCGCGCGTGCGATTGGTCGCTGCGCGGGCTTACCGACGCCTGTCGGCTGGAACTTGTGGGCGGCGTCATCGAGCTGTGGTGGTTGCCAGAGACGACGCTCCGGTTCTTCCGGCCCGTCGCATTTGGCCTGATGAAGCTCGCCTACACGCTGGTGGGCTGGAACCCCGCCGCGATGCACACCGTGTCCTTGGCGTGGCATCTGGCGGCGTGCGTGCTGCTGATGATCCTGCTGGGGCGCCTGGGTGCGGCGCGCTGGCTGGCGTGGGCCGTCACTGCGCTGTTCGCGATTCACCCGGGGCACGTCGCGACGGTGCAGTGGATCGCGTGCCAGACGGAACTGATGGTGACCACCTTCCTGCTCGCGGGCACGCTCTGCTTTGGGCGGTTCCGCGGCTGGCCGGGGTTCGGCCACGGCCTCGCGAGTTCTCCGGGCGGGGCGCGTTGGGCTATCGCCAGCGTGCTCTTTTTCATGCTCGCGCTCGGGTGCCGCGAGAACGCCATCATGTTCCCGCTGGTCGTCGCTGCCGTTGAGTTTGTCGTGTGGCGCCGGCGGAAGCGATCCGCGCTGGCGCTCTACGGCGTCTTGCTGGTGATTGCGGCGGCTTTCCTCGCGCTGCGCGCCGCGTCGCTCGGTGGTGCGGGCATTCCGCCGCGGCCGTACGTGGTCTCACCGACCGACCCGGATTTCTTCCGTTTCATCGCGGACAAGTCGCTCTACACGCTGCTGGGCGAATTCCTGCTGATCCCGTCGGTACCCATCGGCGGGTTGGCGTATTTCCAGGCGCGACCAGTGCTGTTTTATGGCCTCGCGGTCGTGCCGCTGGCGCTGCTCGTGGTGGCGTGTATCCGCGCGCGACACCGGCCGCTCGAGTGGCTTGGTCCGGCCTGGCTCGTGGGCTTCATGCTGCCGATCCTGCCGGTGTTTCCGTCGCCACATCACCTGTATCTGCCGGGTGTAGGGTGGGCGATCGTGGCGCTGGTGTTGCTGCGTGACATCAGCCTCGCCGCTCCGCAGGCGGTGCGCTGGCGGAGACGATTGCGGCTCGCGGCCGGGGTCGGCGCGACCGCCCTAACCGCGGCCGTTTTTGCGGTCGTCACGTACTACTTCAGTCTCGTGTTCGCGACCGGGCAGGCGGTCGAGGACTGCGTCGCTGAGGAGGTGGTGGCGGCGCCCGGCGGATTGCACGACGGCGATGTGCTTTACATGGCCAACCTGCCCGTCGTGGCGCATTACACCAAGCTCGCCGTTGAACAGCGCACCGGCCGCCACGGCCTGCGGGTGCTACCATTGACGTGGTCGCCGCGGCTGCTGGGTGCGGCGACGCCGAGCGAGCTGCACTGGGCTGACCAGCGCACGCTCGATGTGCGTGTTGTGCAGGATCGCTATTTTGACGGTCCGCTGGGGCTGCTGGTTCGCGAGGCCACCGGTCGCGACATCCCGGATGAGGTGGATTGCCGCGCCCGGCTGGGCTTTCGCGTCCGCGTGCTCGAGCGTGACACCGCCGGCATCGTGGCACTGCGGTTTGAATTCGACACTCCGCCGCTTGAGGACGGGCGGCACCTGTTTTGGGGCTCGCGGGCCCGCTGGGCGTGCGAAGTCCGACCGTGAGGCAACATGCACGCTGACGACAAGCTGCCGGCCCTGCGAAACATCGAGATTCTGCCCTTCCGGCGGCCGGACGGCGAAATCTACTTCGCGTTGCAAGACCCGGCCGAATTGAAGGCCCAACCGCTGGCCGTTTCTGCCGCCGCGTACCTGCTGCTTGCCCATCTCGACGGTGAGCATACGCTCGCCGACGTCCAGGCCGCGTTTCGCAGGCACACGAATATGGAAGTGCCCGTCGAGGAGATACAGAAACTCCTCGCGGCGCTCGACGATGCCCTGCTCCTGGCCAACGAGCGGGCCGCCCAGGCCGACGCCGCGCGACAGGCGGCGTACCGCGCGGCGCCGGCGCGCGACAATCGCGAGCGGTATCCGGATGCCGCGAACCTCCGCGCGGAATTGGAACGCATCCTGGCCAGTGGAGCGGCGGCCCCGGTCGCCGGGGTGCGCGGACTAATCGCACCGCATCTGGATTACGCCCGCGGCGGGCCGTGCTATGCGGATGCGTATGCAACGCTGGCGGCGTCCGGATCGGCAGACCGCTACGTGATCCTCGGCACCAACTACTTCGGACGGGCTACGTCCGTAGTAGCCACCGGAAAAGACTTTCTGACGCCCCTGGGGCTGGTGCCGACCGACCGGAACTTCCTCGCAGGGCTCGAAAGCAGGCTGAACCACTCACTCGCGAACGAGGAAACCGATCACCTGCGCGAGCACTCGATCGAGCTGCAAGTTCATTTCCTGCAAGTAATTGCAGACGGGAGACCATTCGAGATCGTGCCCGCGCTGTGCCCGGACATATGTGGACCGACCGGCACGCGCCCGCAGAGTGGGAACGGCGTCGAGCTGCGCGACTTCGCCGCGGCGCTCGGGGCCGTGAGCGCGGAATCGGAAGGGCGCACGGTCATAATCGCGGGTGCCGATTTGAGTCACGTTGGCCAGCGGTTTCAGGATCCCGACCCCACGACTCCCCAGCGGCTCGCCGAGGTAGCACGCTCCGACCAGAGGCTCCTGAAGCTCCTGGAAGAGCGGAACGAGGATGCCTTCGTGTCGCGCCTGATCGCAACATCAAATGCGACAAGAGTTTGCAGTGCCGGGTGCATCCTGGCGCTGCTTGTGGCGCTGCCCGGCCGACCGTGCCGAATCCTCAAGTACCACCAAGCCAGCAATGCCCCAGCGGAAACGCACGTCACGTGCGCGGCGGCGGTAGTCGCGTAGAGTTCAAAGTCCGCTGCGCACAAAAAAAAGGGTCCCGAATGAGCTTGTCGCCGCACTCGGTGACCCTTGCGCTGGGATGGGCATTTGAAGAGCTAATAGTATAAACAACCGGGTCGCGCGAAAGTGTCGCGCGGCGGAGGAGAAAAAACGCTTGCGTGCCGCGAATTCACCACTACGCGAGTCCGTGGCATGTGGCTTGCTAGCGCATGGATTTAGGTGTTTTCTCGCGCGGCGCCGACCGATCAAGGAGATATACTAAGGACAAATACGGATCGGCCCCTGCGTTGAGCGACCGGAAGATTTCGTTTGCGAGAACCGATACGCTGAACCCTGGGAGGTCATGACAGCCTACGCCCGACCGAAGCGCCTCCGAGCGTTGGGTTGGGTCGGCGTGGACCACCCACCTTGAAGTAGGGTTCCAGCAAACCGCTTCCACCGCCAATCGCGGAGGTTGATTCGAATCTCGCGACGGAGATTCCCGCCTCGGCGTGGAATTCTCCGTCGCGTTTTTTGCAGGGGTTCGGCCTCCCCAACGGACTCTTCTTCGGCGTAGCGCTGGACAGCCCGCGAGTTTTCGCGGACACTTAGGTAGCAAGAACGCATCCCGCAACCTGTGGCACAGGCTGCCAGCCTGTGGTTTCACCGGCAGGATGCCACCGGCAAGATGCCGGTGCCACATCAAGTTGTGGGATAGCCTCTAGGTTACGGCGCCCCTGCGTTGGCCGCTCGGGGGCGTCTCTGATTCCAGTGGAGGAATGGGGCGGCCCGGGTTGCCGTAATAGGTCCGGGTCGCCCCCCGTGCTTTATTAGGGCCGAGTCGCCGAGCGCCGCGTCCGGTGCGCGAGGTCGTGGCATGTCACGGGTTGCAGAGCCGAAAAAATCGGGCTACGCGTGGGACCCCGAGACCCTGCGCACTCCGCACACCCGGCCGGACAAGGCGGACCGGGTGCAGACCATGTTCGACGCCATCGCGCCGACCTATGAGCGCTTCAATACCGCGGCGACGCTCGGGCGTGATGCCCACTGGCGACGGTCCGCCGTGGCCGCGGCGCAGGTCCGCACGGGCGACGTCATCGTCGACATCTGCTGCGGCACGGGGGATATGATCCGGACATTCGCCGGTGCGGAGCCACGGCCCAAACTGATTGTCGGGGTCGATTTTTCCGGCGGGATGCTGGCACACGCCGGTCTGGACCGCGTGCGGACGCCGGTACAACTGGTCCGCGCTGACGCTCTGCGGCTGCCGTTGGCGGACGCGACCGCCGACGTAATCAGTTGCACGTTTGGCGTACGCAACTTCGCCGTGCTGCAAGCGGGCCTGGATGAGATTGCGCGGATCGCGCGGCCTGGCGCGCGCGTGGTCATCCTGGAGTTCGCGACGCCGGAGAATCCACTGCTGCGGTGGGCTCACGATGTGTATTGCCGAAACGTGCTGCCGTGGCTGGGGAGCTGGATCAGCGGGGACCGCAGCGGTGCGTACCGCTACCTGCCGCGGTCGATCCAAACGTTCGAGACGACGCGGGGCATGATCGGGCGGCTGGAGGGGGCGGGGTTTTCGAGCGTCGACGCCAAGCGCATGAATTTGGGGGGGGTGGTGCTGTATCGGGGGGTGAGGTAGTCGCCCCCGTCGCGGCCCGCGCCCTCGCGCGGGCGGTAGCGCCGGCAATACGGAATTTCCAGCTAAATCGCTTTTGATTGCGGGCGCCGACCGTGTAAGATGGGTGGCACGGCCTGGGGAACTCGAGCCGAAGCTCATTGGGGGCTGACGGCGTTCTCCAGCCGGTTGTGGCAGGCGCAGGTCGCGGAAAGCGCACGGGGCGCTTTGCAAGCGTGCGCGCCCCGTGCCCCAGAAGCCCGTGGCTGACCCATCGGAGGACAGAGCGATGATTTACACGTCAAGGCGGTCAATGCTTGCGATCCTTGGGCTGCTGGCCCTTGGGTGTCTCGCTACCATTCCCGCGTCGGCGCAGGTCTTTGAAGACGCGCACAGCTTGTGCTTGCCTTCCGGCCCACCGCCGGCGGGCGGCTACGAACCGTATGTCGGGGAAGTCTGCGGGCGCGGGACGAAGGTCATCGGCGGCGTACCCGCCTACCTCTGGCAGCATGGTTGCGGCCCCACGGCTGCCGGCATGGTCATCGGTTACTGGGATGGACACGGCTTCCCGCTCCTCATCCCCGGCGATGCGTCCACGCAGACGGAAGCCGTGAATCAGGCGATTGCGAGCACCGCGCACTACGACGACTACTCGGTGCCGATTGACTCGTCGCCGAACTTGCTGCTGGACAAGTCCAGCCTCGGCGGGGCGCATTCGCCACACAACTGCCTGGGCGACTTCATGAACACGTCGTGGTCGTCGCGGCAGAACTACTACGGCTGGTCGTGGTTCAGCGACGTGGATGACTCGCTCCTCGGCTACACGAACACGTACGTGAACAACACCTACGGGGCGTCATACACGGCGACCGTGTCGAACGAGACGTGGGGCGCGTTCACATGGGCGGACTTCCAGGCGGAGATCGACGCCGATCGGCCGATGATTTTCCTGGTTGATGCCAACCAACCGTACGGCCAGACCGACCACTTCGTCCCGGCGATCGGCTACCGCGACACGAACGGCTATCCGGAGTATGCGTGTTTCGATACCTGGAGCACGGGGATGCGCTGGGAACGATTCCGGCAAATGAGCGCGTCGTATGCCTGGGGCATTTACGGCGCGACGTACTATCGAGTTGGGGCACCGCCGCCGGCCTACGGCTCGATCGTGGTGTGGGGAAACAACGAATTCGGCCAATGCAACGTCCCGGCACCCAACAGCGGTTTCGTCGCCGTCGCGGGCGGCGGGTCCCACAGCCTGGGCCTGAAGGCCGACGGCTCGATTGTGGCGTGGGCACGCAACGACTACGGCCAATGCGACGTGCCGGCGCCAAACAGCGGCTTCGTGGCCGTCGCGGGGGGCGGGTACTACGGCCTGGGCCTGAAGGCCGACGGGTCGATCGTGGCGTGGGGAAGAAACGACTACGGCCAATGCAACGTCCCGGCGCCCAACAGCGGCTTCGTCGCCGCCGCGGGGGGCTACCACCACAGCCTGGGCCTGAAGGCCGACGGCTCGATCGTAGCGTGGGGACGCAATGTCAGTGGCCAATGCAACGTCCCGGCGCCCAACAGCGGCTTCGTCGCCGTCGCGGGGGGCTTGGCCCACAGCCTGGGCCTGAAGGCCGACGGCTCGATCCGGGCGTGGGGAAGCAACGACCTCGGTCAATGCAACGTCCCGGCGCCCAACAGCGGCTACGTCGCCATCGCGGGGGGCGCGCACCACAGCCTGGGCCTGAAGGCCGACGGCTCGGTTGTAGCGTGGGGATGGAACATTTACGGCCAATGCAGCGTCCCGCCGCCCAACAGCGGCTTTGTCGCGGTCGCGGGGGGTTACGGCCACAGCCTGGGCCTGAAGGCCAACGGGTCGATCGTGGCGTGGGGGTACAACTACTACGGCCAATGCAACGTCCCGGCGCCCAACAGCGGCTTCGTCGCGACCGCGGGCGGCTTCCAGCACAGCCTGGGCCTGCAGGCCTCCTACGGCGACCTGAACTGCGACGGCGTCATCAACTTCGACGACATCAACGCGTTCGTGCTGGCCCTGAGTGGCGAAGAGGCGTATCAAGCTGCTTTCCCGAGTTGCCACTGGCTCAACGCCGACTGCAACGCCGACGGACAGGTGAGTTTCGACGACATCAACGCATTTGTGGCGCTGCTGAGTGGAGGATAAGCGCCGTCGGCCATCGGCCGTAGCGGCCCGCGCCCTCGCGTGGCCGCAACCCGCGCCCTCGCGTGGCCGC
>JAGVEP010000276.1 GCA_020058145.1 Phycisphaerae bacterium
AAAGACGCGCAGCGAGTTTGCCCAGGTCGCGGGTCTGGCACTCCCACACGACCAAGACACGCCAGCCCGCGCGCCGAAGTGCGGCCAGTGTCCGCCGGTCGCGTTTCCGGTTCTTCTCACGCTTCGCTCGCCAGAACGCGGCGTTCGTTGCGGGGGTGCTCCGGCCCCGGCTGCACGTGTGCATGTGCCAGAAGCAGCCGTGGACCAGCACGACGACCCTTCGCACGGGCATCACGATGTCGGGCTTGCCCGGCAGGTCGGCGCGGTGAAGCGCGAAGCGGCAGCCCAGCCGGTGCAGCACGGAACGCACGATGCGCTCGGGCGTGGTGTCCCTGCCGCGAATAGCGGCCATGCAGTTCCGACGTTGTTGGGGCGTGAGGGTGTCCGTCACTCAAAGCACCCCGTGCCTACTTTGAGGGTTTGTCAAACTTCTTGACGAGGAACCGATACACCTCAAGTTGGATGTCGCGGGGCAACTTGCGGATGACGGCCAACGCGCTGACCGCTTGACCGGAAGCGGGCTTGATGATGTCCGCCTTGTCCTTGTTGTAGTAGACGCACACGGCCCGAAGGTTGTGCTCTTCGTCAGTGCCGCCCTGACTGATCGGGAGGATGTGGTCAATCTGAAGGCGGCACTTCTTGCCCGGCTCGCAGCCGGATTCCTCACTTGCCCCAGCACCGCAGACTTGGCAGGTGAAGCCGTTCCGCTCGAGGATTCGGCGGCGCAACTTGCCCGAGATGCCGCGAGCGATGACGGGTCGGAGTTTCAACGATTCGAGGAGGTATTCGTTCGGCTTCAAGTCGGAGCGGTCGTTGTGGGTCAGGATTTGCATCCCGACCTCGTTCCGTAACTCGCGGACGCGGCTCAGCTTCCCGAGGCTCCGTCTTCGATTCCCAAGGCCGCTGCCAGCGCGAGGGCGTTCCTAAGAACGAAAACCCCCTGCTCGCGAGCGAGCGCGACTACGGCGCGAGCACCATTCCGGGTCCAATCGCCGCGTTCCACGAGCGCACGGACGATTTGCTCGTCGGTTGCGTCCGTACCCAGATCGTCGATGATGGCTTCGTACTCGGCGAACAATGTGTCGGTCATCAGTTCGTTCATGGCGACGTACCTCCGTGCGGGCCGCAGGTCAGGCGGCCTCAAATTTGTGCTCCCGGTGCCAGCGTAGGCAGGTCGGGTCGGGATAGAAACGGGCGGGCGGGATGATCTTCTGGCCGTGCCGCGCGGCGACGAGTTCCGCGACGGCGCTGTCGCGCAGTTCGCGCAGGCGCTTGCCCACGCACAGCGTCAGGTCGTCGGCGATTGTCACAAGCCCGCCATCGAACAAGCGGTCGAAGGTGGCCGATAGACATACGCCGTTGGTCGGGTCGGCGCGGCGGCGTTCGTCCACGCTCCAGGGGATGATGTGCCCGGCGACGAGGCACTCGACGATCGGCAGGCCGGTGACGCAGCAACGAGCGTTGTAGCTGCTGAGAACCGCGTCACGGAAAAACGACTGGTGCAAGCGCTGTTTGACAGTGACGATTTTCTCCGATGGGCCTTGCGGCTGCACCAGCGATTGCTCGACGCGCCCGCCGGGTTTGAGTTCGCTCTTGATGTCGTGGGCACGAACGACCAGCCCAGCCCAGTCCTGGTGGAACTCGTCCCACACAGCCTTGTCGAGCTTGCTGCCGTGCGTCAGGCCGGAGATGTCGCGTGCCGCGAGTTGCGGGTCGAAGGCCCCGAAGTTCCCCAGCTTTCGGGCGATAGACGACGGGGTGCGTTCGAGCAGGCCCGCGAGTGCCTTGACGCGGCTGTCGTTCGCCTTCGTGCGTTGGAACGGAATGCGGCAATACAACTCGAACGCGAGGATCAGTTGTTCGCGCGTCCATGGTTGACCGTCGTTGGGGGGGGCGCGCAACCATGTGTCTCCTCACGCCGCAAGCGCAATCGCGCGGGGAAGGACGGCTCGTGGGGGGGCGATCCGCGAGCCGATCACGATGGCGCGTTTGCGGGTCTGCGGTACGCCGTAGTCGGCAGCGTTCAGCACCCGCCCTTCGATCTTGTAGCCCAAGCCCTGCGAGATTTTTAGCAGCTCTTGGTACTCGGCGGACTTGAGCAGGGGCGGGACGTTTTCAAGGACAAAGACCTTGGGGCGGACCTGTTCGACGCACCGAAGATAGTGCCGCCAAAGCTGGTTACGCGGATCGTTTGGTACGCGCTCCCCGAGATTGCTAAAGCCTTGGCAGGGCGGCCCGCCTGCGACGACATCGGCCTTTGGAAACTTTTCGACCTCCTGAATAGCGCAGTTGAGCACGCGATCCGTGATGTTGGACCGTAGCGAGTCGCAGGCATCCCTGTCCCATTCATTCGCGAGGACGCTACGGAATCCTGCATCCTTGAAGCCAATCGCCATTCCGCCGCATCCCGCGAAGAGTTCAATCACCGTCGGGCCGTCGCCTTCCGGTTCGGTCTTGAAAATGAACGTCGTCGGGCAGTCGCGCTGCTCTTTCGCCTCGAACGGCGTGATTCGGAAGCGATGCGAGCTGACCCGTTCGATGGCAACGGTGTCGCCGGGCTTGATGCCGTGCTTGGCGAAGAACTCGCGCGCCCATGCGCGGTCACGGAAGAATCGGCGGGGCTTTCCCGTCTTGGCTTCAGTTGGAATGTCGGTCCACACGGGATCGGCCAAGCCGTCAACATCCAGGCGGAGCAGCTTCCCTCTCCTGCCGGTCTTGGACGCAGAGCCGTAGCAATCCGCCGGGAAGAAGTCGGCGTGCCCGGTCAAGTACAAGTGGTTCGCGCGGAGATTGGCCGCGTTGACGCAGATCAGCCGTTTGCGATGTCCCACTCGTCCGCTCATGCTCGACTCCCGGATGAACGCGATCCATCTTAGCAGTGAGACCATGACCCCGCATAGCCCGTGCCAGAAAACCGGAAAACCAAGTGTCCGTGACAGTTTAGGCGTCGGGTGCCATGCCCGCTCGCGAGGCCCGTCGCTGAATAAGGTGCATGTTGGCCTGCCGACCCGCCCGCGCCTACGGGTCCAACTCCCTAGTGGGCAAGTCCCGCCCGCCGCAACCTCCCGCCTGCCGAACGGGCCATCCGGCGACATGGTCTCGCCATCACGCTTATTTGCCGGCCAGCACACGCACGGGTCGGGTTCTCGTGGTCCCCGTGCGAGTCGCGGGCCGTCCGCCGCGCCGCCGGAGCAGTGCCTGCCGGACACGGGCCGGCAAGGGGCAGGTGACGAAGTAGCCGGTCGGGTACAGATAGTCCTCGCCGGACTCGTCAATCACGCGAATGAGGTCTGCGGTCCGGGCCGACCGGTCGGGAATCGCGACGTAGAGCTTGCGAACCTCCAGCGAGGCCGGATAGCCGTCGTTGCAGACACACAATACGAAAACGGCTCGTGGCGTGGAAGTCTTGTTCATACCTCACTCAGAAATCGTTTGATCTTCATTTCCTTGCGGCCGATGCCGTGAGCCTCGTACCAATGCACCTCCGCTCGATGGATTGTACCGCTCGGCAGCCGATCAACGCAGCAGAGCAGGTTCCTGACCAGCGGATACGGCCCGAATCAGAGCCGCGCGCGTCAGCAAGTGGTGCCGCCCCGCTTCCTCACGGGCGCGGCTCCGATTAATCACGGGCGCCGCGTCCCACGCCGCCTCCCGACACCCCCAGTGCACACCCGATCCCACCAGACGCGGGCAGGTGTGGCCAGACGTTCACCACCGCCAGCAGGTCCGGATCGAGTGGGCCGGTTTTTCCGGCCAATTGGTCCAGAATTCAGTCATTCGCGTCCGACCCCGCGGTCAGGTCCGGCGCTGTAACCACTGCGGCCGGCACAGGATGGGTGTCGTTTTCCACCCGCTGCTGAAAACGGACAGTGCCTCCGGTACACTGCTCGGATGCCCGCGATTACCCCGACCTTTGAACAATTCGATCCGTTGGCGACCGGCTTCAACACGATCCCGCTGGTCGCCATGCTGATCGCCGACGATCTGACGCCGGTGAGCGCGTTCGCCCGGCTGCAGGCGGACGCCCCGCGGGCGTACCTGCTGGAAAGCGTCGTGGGCGGCGAGAATGTGGCGCGATATTCGTTCCTCGGGGCGGCACCGGCGCGGACCATCGTCGCCACGCGCGAGCGGGTCCACATTCGGGACCAGCGCACGAACGCCACGATCGAGCAGCAGGCCCGCGACCCACTGACGGTGCTGGAAGAGCAGTTGCGTGCGTATCGCACGCCCCCGCCCGCGGGGCGCAGCGCGGTTTATCCGTCCGGCCTGCCGCGTTTTTTGGGCGGGGCGGTCGGCTATGCGTCCTACGACACGGTGCGCTACTACGAGCACCTGCCCAAACCGCCGCCGGACGACCGGGCGCTGCCCGACCTCATGTTCGACGTGTACGAGGACACGGTGGTCTTCGATCACGCCCGCAAGGTCGTGCTCGCGGTGGCGCACGCCTGTGTCGCCCCCGGCGC